>NZ_JBZSYN010000019.1:0-3532 GCF_058622915.1 Thermohalobaculum sp.
CCCGCGCGCCCGCCCCCGCCCCCGGCAGCAGCCGGGCGGGCAGGGCGGCTGCCGCGTCCTGCACCCACCAGGCGCCGCGCTCATAGCCGGGCAGGGCGGTGACCTGCGGCCGGCCGGGCAGGCGCAGCGTGCCGGTGGGCAGAAGCTCGGCGCCCAGCTCGGCCGCCAGCCGCGCGGCCTCCGCGGCATCGCGCGGCGTCAGGTCCACCGGGGCGGGCACCAGATGCGCCGCGGCGATGGCCCCGGCCGCCGCCTCGCCCCAGTCGGCAACCAGCGCCTGCCACAGCCACCCCGGCGCGTTCAGCCGGCCTGCGTCCTGCGCCGCGGCGATCTCGGCGCCCTCGGCCGCCAGGCGCCGGCCCACCGCGTTGACCAGTCCCTTGAAGCGCGCGCCGCCCCTCGCCCCCTTGACCAGCCGCACCGCGAGGTCGACCGCGGCGTGCGGCGCCGTGCCGGCGAACATCAGCTCGGCGGCCATCAGGCGCAGCACGTGGGTCACCGGCGGCTCGGGCATGCGCGCCAGCATGCGCCCCAGCGCCGCGTCCACCTGGCCCAGCCGCCGCAGCGTCAGGTCGGCGAGCCCGCGCGCCTCGGCCCGCTCGGCCGGCTCGCCGGTCAGGCCCGCGTCGTGCAGCATGGCGCCGCGGTCGAGCACGGCGCCGATCAGGAACAGCGCGCCGCGCCGGGCCGCGAGGCCCGGCACCGCGCCGTCGCTGTGCCCGGCGGGCCGGCGCCGGTGGCTCACCCCCACGGACCCCGGCGCACCACCGGCTGCCGCTGCTCGCCGAAGCCCGAGGGATCGGCCGTGCGGCCCATCTCGCGCGCCTGCTCCTTGAGCGCCCGGATGCGGTTCTCGGTGCTCGGGTGGGTGGCGAACAGGCTGTCCATCTGCCGCCCGCTCAGCGGGTTGACGATGAACAGGTGCGCGGTGGCCTGGTGGCGCTCGGCCGAGCCCATCTCCACCTGCTGGGCGCGGTCGGAGATGCGCCCCAGCGCCGAGGCCAGCCACAGCGGGTTGCCGCAGATCTCGCCGCCCATGCGGTCGGCGGCGTATTCGCGCGTGCGGCTGATCATCATCTGGATCAGCATGGCCGCGATCGGCGCCATGATGGCCGCCAAGATCACGCCGATAAAGCCGAGCGGCCCCCTGCCGCGCCCGCCGCCGAACACGCCGCCGAAGAACAGGCCGAACTGCGCCAGCATCGAGATGGCGCCCGCGACGGTCGCCGCCACCGTCATCACCAGCGTGTCGCGGTTCTTCACGTGGCTCAGCTCGTGCGCGATCACCCCGGCCAGCTCCTCGCGGCTCAGCGCGTGCAGGATGCCGGTGGTCACCGCCACCGCCGCGTTCGCGGGACTGCGGCCGGTGGCGAAGGCGTTCGGCTGGTCCGAATCGATCAGGTAGATCTTGGGCATCGGCAGCCCGGCGCGGCCCGCCAGCCCCTCGACGATGCGATAGACCTCGGGCGCCGAGGCCCGGTCCACCTGGTGCGCGCCGTGCGCCGCCAGCGCCATCCTGTCCGAGTTCCAGAACGCGAAGGCGTTCATGCCCAGCGCCACCACGAAGGCGATCACGGCGCCGCCCGTGCCGCCGATCAGCCAGCCGACGCCAAGGAACAGCGCGGTCATGGCCGCCAGCAGCAGCATGGTCTTGATGTAATTCATGGCCCTGCCCTTCCATCCACCGCTTGCCTGATGCCGGCCCGCGCCCATATGGTCGCACGGCGCAGCATTGGACCAGATATATGGACACCGCGAAGGCCAAAAAAGAGCGCATCGCCGCCGCGGCCCGCCGCGCGCTGGCCGAGGCCGAGGCCCGCCGCGCCGCTCAGACGCCCGTGGCACGCCCCCGCGAGCTCGGCGGCCGCGACGGCCCCGATCCCACCCGCTACGGCGACTGGGAGAAGGACGGCCGCGCCATCGACTTCTGAGGCCCGCGCCTGCGGGCCGGCACTGGCGGTGGGCCCTGGGAACGGCGTGGAAGCGTGCGGCCGGCGCCGAGTCCCGCAGCCTGGAGCAGTCCTCGATCTCCGCCGCGCACTTCTGTCACCCCCGCCCCGAGCGCCCCTCTCCGGCGCGCCCGGTGCGCCTCTCCGGCAGCAACTGGGGAAGCTTGGCGGGGGTCCGCTCGAAAGCGAAACGGGCAGCCGCCGGGGCCGCCCGTCGAAACGCTGGCCGGCGGGCCGGCTACTCGGCCGTCGCCGTCTCGCGCGTCTTGGCGGCGCGCTCGGCGATGCGGGCCGACTTGCCGCGGCGCTGGCGCAGGTAATAGAGCTTGGCGCGGCGCACCTTGCCCCGGCGCACCACGGTGATGGCGTCGATATTGGGCGAGTAGAGCGGGAACACGCGCTCCACGCCCTCGCCGAACGAGATCTTGCGTACCACGAACGAGGCGCCGATGCCGCTGCCGCCCTTGCGCGCGATGCACACGCCCTCGAAGTTCTGCACCCGGGTGCGGTTGCCCTCGGTCACCTTGTAGCCCACGCGCACGGTGTCGCCGGCGATGAACTCCGGAATCGTCTTGCCGAGCTCGGCGATCTGCTCGGCCTCGATCTGCCTGATCAGGTCCATGGCCCTGGTCCCCTTTTTCTGCCCGCCTTGCCGGCGGATATGTCTGCGTCCGATTGCTCTGTGTCTCCACCGGTCGCCGAGTCGCGTTCGACATGGGCCCGCCAGAGGTCGGGACGTCTTTCCTTCGTCAGCGCCTCGGCCCTGGCGCGCCGCCATTCGGCGATGCGGGCGTGATGGCCGGAGAGGAGAACCTCCGGTACCTCGCGCCCCTCCCAGAGCTGGGGCCTGGTGTAGTGCGGGTGCTCCAGGAGCCCCGCGGCGAAACTTTCCTCCTCGGTGCTGGCCTCGTTGCCCAGCACGCCGGGCCTCAGCCGCACCACCGCGTCGATCAGCGCCATGGCCGGGATCTCGCCGCCGGTGAGCACGAAGTCCCCCAGCGAGAGCTCCTCGACCCCGCGCGCCTCGAGCACGCGCTCGTCGACCCCCTCGAAGCGGCCGCACAGGAGCGTCATTCCCTCGCCCCGGGCCAGCTCCCGCACGCGCGCCTGGCTCAGCGGGCGCCCGCGGGGGGACAGATAGATCACAGGCCAACGCGCCCGGTCTGCGGGAGCATCGGCCTGGGCCGCGTCGATCGCCGCCGCCACCACATCGGGCTTCATGACCATGCCTGGCCCGCCGCCCGCCGGGGTGTCGTCCACGGTGCGGTGCTTATTGCGCGCGAATCGCCGAATGTCCAGAGTCTCGAGGCTCCACAGCCGCTCGGCCAGCGCCTTTCCGGTCAGCGAGGCCGCCAGCGGGCCGGGGAACAGCTCGGGGAAGATGGTCAGCACCCGCACCCGGAAGGCCCCCGCCGGCGCCTGGTCGGCCGCGAGCGGCCGCGGGACGGCCGTGGGCCGGGGCGCGAACATGCCGTGCGAGCGGGGCTTGCCGGTCATCGTGCCGGGCCCCGGTCGCGCCGCCGCATCGTGCCCCGGCCCCCGAGCCGGGGCGCGGCCATGCCGTGCGAGCGGGCCTTGCCGGC
>NZ_JBZSYN010000020.1:0-16762 GCF_058622915.1 Thermohalobaculum sp.
AGTAGCGGCTCGAGCGGGCCATAGCCCAGAATGTCGTTGCACACGTCGTCGAGCAGCGCCTCCTGCTCGGTCACCGTCATCACAACCTTCTTCACCGCCAGAATGTCCCCGACAATCTGACGGATCTCCGAGCGCGCCTGCTCGGCGTCGAGTTTCATCAGTTGCGCCACATCGATTGCATCGATGAGGGCGTCGAAGACCGACTTCTTCAGGGCTTGATACGGTCCCGCCTTGTCTGCATCCGGGAACCGGGACGACTTGGGCGTTGCAGCGGTGGGAAGGATCGCTACGGGCGCTGGGGCAGCGGCACGCGGTACGCCCGCAGTGGCAGGCGCCGGCACGCTCGCCAATGGCTCCGCCAATGCAGTTCTCTTACCGAACATTCTCCAAGCCTTCCATCTGGGCCGCGCTCTGCGCCATTGGCACCTGGCCGTTGCCGGGGCCGTTCACCCGACGGCCTCCGGCCGGGCGCGAGCGGAAACGACCCGCGGTCACGGACTTCGGCTGCCTGGCTCGCTCTTCAGGCAGAATTACACAGGGATTTACGCGGCGTCGGACGCTGCGATGTGCATTTGCGAGAGCCGCTGGGCGCTCTCTCCGGTGGCCGTCGCCCCGACAAGAAGCATCAGCGAGATCAGGGTGGCCATCATGCCGCGCTCGAGTGCAGCTGCAAAAAAGCGGCTGGCTAGGCGGCGCGAGTATCCGATATCCATGGGTGCAGTTCCTTTCGCATTCTTTCCGCTGGCGCGGGAAATCCGGGATGTGGTTCCGCAAGACGCCCGCCTTCACCGCACCTATATGAAGACATCGGCAAACCCCCGCCAGTTGGCCTGATGACCGAAGCTCCCCGCAGCGGCCCATCGGCCAGTTGGACACCACCGGCCACCCGGGCGGGAGGGCACCGGGATCCTTTTCACCTTCCCCGTCCGGCTCGAGTGCGTTTTGGGAGGCATTGCACAGTGACGCTGGGCCCGCCCGCGATCATTTCCGGGTGTCTGACGTCGGCATCTGCCAAAACGATATAAGCGTTTGAGAAACGGAGGATTTCTGGCTCATCGGAGCCACCAAGGAGCGAAGATGAACAGGAAATCCGGACCATCGAAGGATGCCGCAGACAGGCTGGTCAGAGGCATCAAGCGCAAGACCCGCAAGCACTACTCGGTCGATCAGTTCAGCCACCAGAGTGCCGCGTTCAGGATCGTCGCGTAGGCGACCCACAGCAGGTAGGGGAGGAACAGCGTGCCGGCCAGCGGGTCGATGCGCCGGAACCGGATCGTGGTCATCGTGATCGCGGCCAGAAGGAACAGGATCTCGACCAGCGCGGCGGCAATCAGCTGGAGGCCGAAGAAGAGCACGGACCAGGCGAGATTGAGCGCCAGCTGCACCGAGAAGTCGGCAAGCGCGGCGACGCGCTTGGGCGAACCGGGCGCGCGCCAGACACGCCAGGCGGCGACCGCCATGAGCAGGTAGAGCGTGGTCCAGACCGGCGCGAACACCCAGTCGGGCGGATTGAAGGGCGGCTTCTCGAGCGATTGATACCAGGTCCCGACGCTGGTCGCGGTGACCGCGCCGCCGGCCGCCGCGACAGAAAGGCACAGGGCGACGAAGCCGGCCAGCGCCAGCAGGTCGCGGCGCGGTCCTGTCCTTGCGCGCAGGCCGCGCGAAGCGGAATCGCCGTCGCCCCGGTTGTCGCTCCTGGCCGGCATTGCTCTTCCCTTGCCCATTGGCGCCTCCAGCAACGTGTCGCCGACGATCCTCTCTCAGGGTTGTCGAGCCAGCGTCGTGGACCCGTCTCCACGCGCTCGCGAGGGCTTGAGTGATGAGCGGCAGGTGGTTTCCTGTGGGCTCCGGCCCGACATGCGTTCTATGCCAATATGAGGGTAGACGGTGTCGAGACCCAGTCTAAGGCGTGTTGTTGTTCGCCAAAGGGCGGCGCGGCGATCCCTGCATGACCGTCGGCGCGGTGGGCCTGCAATGCTGCGGACTTTGGCTCGACTCCTCTGAGGTGCGCCGTTTTCTCATACCTGGTCGAGGTTTGAGAAGGCCTGTGTGCGGGGGCGCTGCCTGACGGGGTCAGGGCCGAGAGCCCGGGACCGTTGGCCATGGAAAGCCCGCACCAGCCGCAATCGGTAACCGCGCCGCCGTTCGCTGGTCCGACAGCGCAGATTCCACTTCCAGACGACCGCAAAACCTGTTTCAAGCTGTGCATTGCAAGAATGACAGGCGACGAGGACGCACACCGGCTCGGGTGCAGCTTCGCCGGTGTGCGCGCGAACTGGGCTTGCGCGCGCGTTTGCGGCGGCCATAGGGGACCTTAGAGGATGCTGGAAGAAGCCAAGGGGCGCCTCGAGCGGCTTCGGCGCGCCATGGCGGCCGAGCGCATCCCGCTCGCGATCCTGACCGACGAATCCACGATCGCCTACTTCGCAGGGTTCTGGGGCTATCTCGGCATCGAGTTCGGCCGGCCGACCTTCCTGGTGGTGCCCGCCGACGACGAGCCTGTCGTCGTGACGCCGCTGATGGAGCAGGAAATGGTCGCCGCCATGACCTGGGTGGCCGAGATCCGCCCCTGGGAGGACGCCGGTCCAAACGGCTGGCGCGCTGTGCTCGGCCGCGCGTCTGGCGCCGGCGCAGGGGAAATCTGGATCGAACGCAATCTGGCGCCGGCGGTGTTCCTGAACTGGCTCGCCGACAGTTATCCGGGCACGCAGCTGCGCGACATCTCGCCGATCGTTGCGAGCATGAGAATGATCAAGTCGCCGCTCGAGATCGGCATCATGCGACAGGCCGGCGCCATTGCCGGCGCGATGATGCAGGCGGCCCATGACTCGCTCGCCGAGGGCGCGCCCGAATACGAATCCGCCCTGGCGGTGCTGGCGGCAGGAACCCGGGCCGCCGCGGGGTTCCTGACCGCCCAGGGGCTCGACCGCTTCGTCTCGCCGGTGATCCACAATCTGCAGATCATGCAGAGCGGCCGGGATACCGCGATGGTGCACCGGCGCGCGGGGGTGAAGCGCCTCGAGCGAGGCGATCCGGTCTACTTCTGCTTTTGCAACCTGGCCGAGTTCCGCCACTATCGGCTTGGCTTCGACAGGATGTTCTTCATTGGCGAGGCGTCCAAGGATGCGGCGCGTATCCAGGAGACGGCGGTCGCCGCCCAGCAGGCGGCCCTGACCGCGATTCACCCTGGGGTGCTGGCCGAGGACGTGGCAGCGGCGGCAAACGAGGTCTACCGCAGCAACGGCTTCGCACCCGGCTACCGCACGGGTCGCTCGATCGGCGTCGCCTATCTGGAAGCCCCCGAACTCAAGGCTGGGGACACAACGGTGCTGCGGGCCGGCATGACCTTCGCGGTCGATGGCGGGATTTCGGTCGCAGGCAGCACCGCGGGGCGGATCGGCGACTCCATCGTCGTGACCGAGGGCGGATTCGACTACCTCACCGAGTACCCGCGCGGCGTCCTGGTCGTGTGAGGGACGGGCATGATGCAGGAGAGCCTCCGGGTCACGATCTTCCAGCCTGGTGTGGACGATGCCCACGCGGATGACCGGCTGGGCCGTCTCGACCGGGCTGCCGGACGGGCGGCCTCGACCGGGGCCGCGGTGCTTCTGTGCCCGGAGTTGTTCCTCTCGGGCTATCACGTGGGCGAAGCGCTCCGCGCGCGCGCCGAGGCCGTGGACGGCCCCTTTGCTCGCGACGTGGCGGGGATCGCTCGGGGCCATGGCCTGGCGATCGCCTACGGTTATCCTGAGGCGTGCGGCGCGACGATTTACAACTCGGCGCTCTGCATCGGTCGCGATGGCCGGACCCTCGCCAATCACCGCAAGCTGGCGCTGCCGAACCCCTATGAGCGGAGCTATTTCCAGCCCCATGCCAGGGTGGCCCTGTTCGATCTCGACGGTTGGCGTGTCGCAATCCTGATCTGCTACGATATCGAGTTTCCCGAGGCTGCCCGCGCCGCGGCGCAGGCGGGCGCCGAGTTGATCCTGGTGCCGACCGCCCTGGGGGCTGAATGGGACGTCGTCGCCGAGCGGCTGGTGCCGACCCGCGCCTTCGAGAACGGCCTGTTCCTTGCCTATGCGGACTATGCCGGCACCGAGCGCGGGCTCGCCTACTTCGGCGGCAGCCGGATCATTGGCCCCGACGGGCGCGAGCGGGCGATTGCCCGCCGTTGCGAGGACCTGATCGGGGCGAGGCTCGTGAAGCGTGAGATCGCGGCGGCACGGGCGAGACTGCCCTATCTGCGCGACAGCGAGCGCCTCCAGCTCTCACCCGACAACAGCATCGGCCCCAGGGTCGCCGACCCCGCCTGAACGCCAGGGTACAACTTCAGCCGGCGATCTCGCCGAGCGGAACCCGCAGGGTCCAGACAAGGCCGCCGGGAGGAAAGTCCAGTGCGCATGTGCCCTCGTATCGGGCCGGCAACTGCTCGATCATCCTGGTTCCAAAGCCCCTTCGGCTTGGCGGCTCGAGCCGGGGGCCACCGTCTTCCATCCAGGAGAGTGTCAGCGCACCGTCATCTGTCGTCCACGTGACCTTCACGCGACCGCTCTCTCGCGACAGGGCTCCGTACTTGGCGGCATTCGTCGCCAGTTCGTGCACGATCAGCGACATGGCGAACGCGAAGTGCTCGCTCAGCAGGACCTTTGGGCCCTCAAGCTCCGACTGCCCCTGTGAAAGGCGATAGGGCGCCAGCTGATCGGACAGCAGCTCGCGCAGGCTCATGGCGTTGCCATCGCTTTCCACCAGCCGCCTGTGTGTCTCGGCGAGCGATTGAATCCGCGCCGACAGGCTCTTGGCGAAGCTCTCGACGCTGTCATGGTATTCGGCGGTCAAGTGGAGCTTCGCCTGGATGATCGACAGCATGTTGTAGGTTCGGTGCCGCAGCTCGGACAGCAGGAACCGCTGCCGCCGCTCGCTCTGCTCTACCCTGCGCAGGAGCTCGGCCGTGTCGAACTGGCGGCGACGAAGTTGAATCTGGTTCTTGATGACGAGGTGCAGCGCGGTCGGGCTTACGGGTCGTTGCAGGATCACCGCCGTTGCGGGTGTGGTGTGGGACAGCAGCTCGCTGCAGATCTGTGGCGGGCGACCCGCATGTCCGACCACGAAGATCAGCGGCACGGTCGACCAGCTCGGCGCGTCTCCCAAAGCTGGCTTCATTGCTTCGAGGGTGAGTGTTCTTGCTCCCTCCTCGGACACGATGGCGCAGAGCGGACTCTCGGCCAGAGCCACTGTGAAATCCTCTCTGCTGCGGCAGATCCGGGATGTCAGATCAAGTGCCTTGACCGACGCGGCCAGCGCGTTTGCGTCTCTGGCCAGCGGCGCGTAGATCAGGAGGCTTTCCTCCGGTTGCGTCACGGCTCGTAGATGTGCGCAGTCGGATTCACCGGCAGGTTGGCACTTTCCGCCTCGCTGAACTCCCTGACCGCCACTTCGTTCGGCGCGATGATGAAGTTCTTGATGCGCCGCTGGTGGGCGCTCTGGCGTTTCTTCAAGACCGCAAGGGTGCGCCGGATCTCCCCGCCGATCGGATAATGCCGCAGCAGGATGACCGAGTCGGCGATAAAGCTGACATCGATTTCCGAGCGCGGCGGCTCCGGTCAACACGCCTGCGCCTGATCTCGCTGGCGAACATCGGGCCGAACCGGTTCCACCAGAACCGCACTGTCTCGTGGCCGATCTCGATTCCGCGCTCGTGCACCAGGTCCCCGACATGGCGCAGCGACAGCGGGAGGCGGACATACATCATCACCGCCAGGCGGATGATCTCGGGCGGGGTTTTGCCGTAGCGAAGAGGGTTCGGATTCGTCATGCCGAAACGCTGCGATCGGCCCGAGACCAGCGCAAAGCCGGTTTGCTCTCACAGGGCCCTTCACCAAATTCGAGACCCGGCCCTGCAGAAGTCTTCGCGGAAATCTGCTACAACGGCGGGCAGAAGAAGCAGGAACCGCCTTGATGGCAACCTCCGACCAATCCATCGTTGCACCATCCCACTCCGGGAGCGCCGCCCCAACAGCAGCCCAGGCCAGACGCGCGCTCGGCAAGGGTCCAAACCCGGACAACGTGGCCAGTCCCGGTGGCGTTTTCGGCCGCACGCTCGTTGCCGGTCTGGTGGCGGCCTTCGTGATCGGGATCGCTTGGACCTACTCGGTTCTGTTCGGAGGATTCAACTATTCCGCAGTTGGCATTGATGAGGCCCAGATTACCGGCGCTATCAACTTGGCATTTTCTTCGCAGGACTCCTACAGCAAGGGCAATCTCGTCCCCGTCGTGAGGGACTACAGTCAGCTCCGCCGACGAGATTTCACTCCGGACGGGAAGGCAATCTACTCACCCTTTCGCACCCGCATAACCGTGACCGGGTCCGGTAAAGCGACATATACTGTCGACTGGCACAGCTTGCCGGTCGGTGCATGCAGCTACCTGCTGAATTCAGTCGGCCACCCCCGCGGCCTGCGACCCGCAGCTATTTCGGTAAACAACGCCTCCGTCTCCCGGTCCTTGACCTCGGAGGCCGTTCGAAAGGCGTGCAAACGACTCACCGGCAACGACATAAAGCTGGTGTTCTGATCACCCATTTTCCAGCAACTGGCTGGACTTAGGCATCGTTGAGCTTCCGATGAGCTATAATGGAAGGCGAGCAAACAGTGCATTGGGATTTCAACCAGCCAAAGGCTCAACGAGAACGACCAAAGACGCCGAGCGAGCAAGAAGGACGACATGGCAAAGAAAACATGGGATCCAGAGTCCGGGACACTTCCGGTTTCGCGCCGGGACCTTTTGGCGCTCGGCGCCTCGACCGCCGGGCTGGTCTCGCTCTCGTCCCTGGGTTCGCTGATCGGCGTGCGCAGCGCGCTGGCTGCCGGCGCGACGATCAACCTCTGCTCGTGGGGCGGGGCCTATCAGTCGAGCCAGATCAACGCCTATGAGGAGCCCTATAGCAGGGAGACCGGCTTCAAGTTCAACAACATCGAGAAATCGAGTAACGGCCCAGCGCTCATTACCGCGCAGGAGCAGGGCGGCAACGCCAGCTGGGTTAGCTGGGATATCGTCGACATGCTGCAGGCGGATGCCAACCGGCTCTACAGCCAGGGGCTGCTGCGGGAAATTGTCTGGGACAAGGACCTCGACCGGGCGCCCGACGGGACGTCCGCCTGGGACGACTTCGCCAAAGGCTCGCTCAGCGGCGGCGACGACAAGTCCGGCGGCTTCGTCTCGACCATCTCCTACAACACGATGTTCTGCTACAACAAGGTTGCCTTCCCGAACGGCGGCCCGCGCTCTGTCCAGGACGTCTTTGACATGGCCAGGTTCGCCGGCAAGCGCGGCCTGCAAAAAATCCCGGCCGGCAACCTGGAATGGGCGCTCTATGCGGATGGCGTGGCCAAGGACAAGATTTACGAGGTGCTGGCGACCCCGGCCGGCGTGGAGCGCGCGTTCAAGAAGCTCGACGAGTTGAAGCCGCATGTGATGTGGTGGAGCGAAGGCACCGAGCCGCAGCAAATGCTGGCTCAGGGGGAGGTGACCATTGCCTCGGCCTACAATGGCCGGATCTTCGACGCGATCGTCGCGAATGGCGACCCGCTTGGCTTCATCTGGGATGGCGGGCTTTACGAGTGGGATGGCTGGGTGGTTCCCGCCATCTTGCCGAAGGACCGGCAGAAGCGCGCGATGGATTTCCTGCGGTTCTCGACCTCCACCAAGAGCCTTGCCGAACAGGCGCGCTACATCGCCTACTCGCCGGCTCGGAAATCGTCATTCGCGCAGATGGCCGACATTACCTATTTCAAGAATGCCAAGATCAAGATGATGCCGTACCTGCCAACATCTCCGGATCACCTGAAGTGGTCGATCGCGAAAAGTGCATCGTTCTGGTCCATCTACGGACCTGACCTGATCGGGCGCTTTCAGACCTGGCTCGCAAGCTGACGAGAGGCGCCGATACGCACGGAGACCTGCGATCTGTGGTGGGACAAGAGCACCAGCTCGCTGAGCACGTTCGGTGTCGAGGTTTTTACCTCGAGTCCAAATTCACGTCGTAGCGCAGGATCACTGCTGCCATTCACTACTGCCATGAACCGCCTCTCGGTGTGCCTTGTCCCAAAGTTTCATGCGTCTCGGCGGTGATCGATATTTGAGCGTCGTCAGGTAGTGGACTTCGGCCAAAGGCGTGATCAAGGTCGAAGGCGGGCAGTATCTGAAATCATTAAAGAACGGATAACGCCAAACTTTTCCTTCCGTGATCGCGACTGATGTGTCAGCGTCGGCAGGCAGTTGGCAGTGTGGCTGCTTTGATAGATACGAACTCACCTGTCCAGGACGATATGGTCGCTCCGGAAAGCGAGATTGACGAACCAGAAGACGAAGAGGCGCTCCACAATCCGTTACCGGCTGACCGAAGCCTCAGTCGCCTCCTGCTCGTCTCGCTTCTTGCACCGGTGGTGGGTGCCGGCGCGGGCCTGGTAGACGCGATCTTCCGCATCGTCCTCGACAAGGCCGACGTCTTCCGCACCGAAATGATCGCCCGCGGGCATGAGGCACCCGTACTTGGCTTCATTGCGCTCCTGCTGGGAAGCGCCGCCGCCGCCGCCTTCGCTGCCTGGCTCGTGCACCGTTTTTCGCCCCATGCCTCCGGCAGCGGCATCCCCCAGATCGAGGCCGCGCTGAACGGCGAACTGCCGCCGACCCCGCCGCGCCTGCTGCCGGTCAAGTTCATCGGCGGGATCTCGGCCATCGGCGGCGGCCTCGCGCTCGGTCGCGAAGGCCCAAGCGTGCAGATGGGGGCCGTCGTCGCCCACCTCGTCGGCCAACTGTTCCGCCACTCGACGGAAGAACTGCGCTTCCTGCTCGCCGCGGGCGCCGGGGCCGGCCTTGCCGTCGCCTTCAACGCCCCCATCGCCGGGGCCGTCTTCGTGCTCGAGGAACTCGTGCGCAGGTTCGAGCCGCGCATGACGATCGTGGCGCTGGCCACCTCCTCGACCGCGATCATCGTCTCCCGCCTGTTTCTCGGCAACGCGCCCGACTTCCAGGTCGTGATCCTGTCGCACACTGCCTCCGCCACCGGGCCACTACCCTACGCAGAAGACGCGACCTGGTTTGTCTACATCGTCTTCGGAGCGGTCACGGGGGTCGTGGCGAGTTGCTACACCCGCATCGTTCTTGGCGCACAGTCCTTCATGGCGAAGTTCGAGCGTGTGCCGGTGGAGCTGAAGGCCGGCATTATCGGCGCCTTCGTCGGGACCGTCGGCTGGTTCACCCCCAATCTGGTCGGCGGCGGCAACAACATCAGCCAGACGCTGCTGTCCGGCGGCGTGGTCTACAGTGCCATCCCGCTGGCCTTCGTGATCCGGTTCTTCCTCGGTCCTATCTCTTACGCTGCGCGCACGCCCGGAGGGCTCTTTGCGCCGCTCCTTGTCCTTGGTGCACAACTCGGCCTGCTCTTTGGCGCGGCTGCCTCTATGGTGTTCCCGCATCTTGGTATCGAGCCGGAAGCCTTCGCCGTCGTCGGCATGGCTGCACTGTTCACCGGCATCGTGCAAGCCCCGGTGACCGGGATCATTCTGGTTACGGAAATGACGGCCGCCTTCACCGCGTTGCTGCCGATGCTGGCGGCCTGCTTCACGTCGATGCTCGTTGTCCACCTGCTGCGTGCGAAACCGATCTACGACTCGCTGCTCGAACGGGTGGTGAAAGAGGCGCACTCCACCTAGGCGCTCTCAGACGAATGCGAACCGGTCTCAGTTTGCCGGGGAGCGCCGGAATTCAGGCCGCGCCGCGTCGACGCCACTCGGTGAGAGCGGCGGTTCGGTTGAGCTTGAAGACGTCCCGGCTGGAGAGGCTGCGTTCCTGGTTGACGTGGTTGTCGACGGAGGCGTGGACGGCGGCGAACTCTTGCAGGCTTTGCATGCGCGGGAAGCGGAGCATAGCTCATTTTCGTCGTCGGAACGGCAGGTGCGAGTTCTCCGCCCTGTTGTTCAGCCAACGACGGTTGCCGGGGTCGGTGGCGGAGAGGATGGGATTCGAACCCACGATACCGTTGCCGGTATACACGCTTTCCAGGCGTGCGCCTTCGACCGCTCGGCCACCTCTCCCAGAGGCGCGGACGCTATATGCCGAGCTTGTGATTGGCAAGGGAGCGCGCGACCAATAGCCTAGGCCCCGATGCGCGCACCGGAGGAGGGCATGTTGCGGATTCTGGCCTACCTGTTTCTCGCCCTGGCGGCGGTGATCGCCGGGGCCGATGTCGTCTCGGGGCTGATGGCCGGCCATGTGCAGCTGCAGCCGCTCGGCGCCTGGTGGGCGTGGGTCGACCGCAACAGCCTGCTCTTGCTGCAGCCCGCGATCCAGCGCCATATCAGCCCGGCGCTGTGGGACCCCGGCATCCTGACGCTGCTGGAATGGCCCGCGGCGATCGAGTTCGCCGTGCTCGGCGGCCTGTTCTGGCTGGCGGATCTGTGGCGCCGCCGCCGGCGGCGGCCCGCGCGCCCGCGGCTGCGGCGCTGAGGCACGGGCCCGGCGCTTCGCTGGCACACGCATCGACCGGGGGCGAGCCCGCACCTGGCCCCGCCCGCCGCGATCTGCACGGAATCTTAACCGAACTTTCCTAAGGCCTGCCCGGCGAGCCCCGCGCTGCGGGCGCGCCTTGCTTGCCCCCGCGGTCGCGGAGCGATCATCGGGAAAGGAGACAAGCATACGCGCCACCATCGAGCGATGGGGCAAGGGCCTCGTGGCCCTGCTCGCCCTCACGGCGCTCGCCGCCTGCGCTATCGGGCGCGAGCCGGCCTACGACGCGGCCCTGGCCGGCCAGGTGACCGACCTCACCGGCGAGACCTTGCGGCTGTTCCAGGATCTCGCCCCCGGCACGACCGCCAGCTACGACGACCGCGCGGCGCAGTACCGCAGCCTCGCCGCCCATGCCGAGACCGTCCGGCTCATGGCCCAGGCGCGCGGTTCGGCGGTGCAGCCCGGCGGACTGATCATGCAGGCCGCGCGGCTCGGTGCCAGCACCGCGCTGGCGAAGAAGGTCTCGGACAAGGCGGCCCAGCGGCTCGACGAATACCGCGACGCCACCGCCGCCTACATGACCGACTACCTGCGCAACCTGCACCGGCTCGAGACCTACGACCGCTCCGCCTCGGCCGACCCGGCCCGCCGCCTCGCCGACTACCAGGCGGCGCTCGAGCGCCATCGCGATGCCGTCGCCGCCTATCTCGCCGCCTTCAAGCGCTGGCAGGCGGGGCAGGGCAAGCAGCCCGCCGAGCCCGGCCCCGCGCCCGAGCCGCCGGCGCAGGGGCTCGATCCGGCGCAGGTCTCGCTCCGGCTCACCGCGCTCGAGGACATCCTGCGCGACACGCTCGTCTACGAGCGCGACATTCTCAACCGCAACCGCTGAGGAGGCCCGACAGATGGCACAGACGATCGACAAGCTCACCGCCGATATCGGCCTCGTCGTCTCGCAGATCCTCGAGACCGACCTGGCGCTGCTCAAGGGCTATTCGGTGGCCAAGGCGCAGGCGATCTCGCGCTTCACGCTCACGCTGGGCGAGGGCTACGCCGCGGGCACCATCTCGGATGCCCAGCTGGCGCAGGAGAAGGAGGAGATCGAGCGCATGGTGATCCGCTTCGTGCGCAACATCCAGGCGCTTGCCACCACCACCATCGAGCGGCTGATCGCCGGCGTGGCCGGGGTGCTGGCCACCGCGCTGAGGCAGCTCACCGGGCTGCCCAACCTCACCCTGGGCGGCACGCCCGCAACGATCTGGGGCGTCGGCCCCGCCTGAGGCCTCCGCGCCTGAGGCCTCCGCGCCTGGCGCCTCCGCGCCGGCGGCCCCTGCGCCGCCGGCGCCGCGCCTCCCTTGAAAGGCGCGCCCGCGCTCCCTTATAAGGCCGGCTACATCACACCATCACCCTTGGAGATCTTCCGATGGCCGGCCATTCGAAATGGGCGAACATTCAGCACCGCAAGGGGCGCCAGGACGCCGCCCGCTCGAAGCTGTTCTCGAAGCTGGCGAAGGAAATCACCGTCGCCGCCAAGATGGGCGATCCCGATCCCGAGAAGAACCCGCGGCTGCGCCTGGCGGTGAAGGACGCCAAGGCCAACTCGGTGCCCAAGGACGTGATCGAGCGCGCCATCCGCAAGTCGCAGGGCGGCGACGCCGATACCTACGAGGAGATCCGCTACGAGGGCTATGGCCCCGGCGGCGTCGCCATGATCGTCGAGGCGATGACCGACAACCGCAACCGCACCGCCTCGAACGTGCGCTCGACCTTCTCCAAGCACGGCGGCAACCTGGCCGAGACCGGCGCCGTCTCGTTCATGTTCGAGCGCAAGGGCCAGATCGTCTATCCGGCCGCTGTGGCCAGCGCCGAGCAGGCGCTCGAGGCCGCCATCGAGGCCGGCGCCGAGGACGTGGAGTCCGACGACGACAACCACGTCATCTGGTGCGCCCCGACCGATCTGTCGGACGTCGCGCAGGCGCTCGAGGCGATCCTCGGCGAGGCCGAGTCGACCCGGCTGGTTTGGCACCCGCAGACGCTGACCCCGGTCGACGGCGACACCGCCGAGACCCTGTTCAAGCTGATCTCGGTGCTTGAGGACGACGACGACGTGCAGTCCGTGACCGGCAATTTCGACATCTCCGACGAGGTGATGGAGCGGCTGGCCTCCTGAGCCCGGCCGTCCCCGGCGAGAGGTCCGCCATGACGCCCCCCATGACGTCCCCATGACGTCTCCCATGACGCCCCCTCGCGACAAGCTCGCCCGTCTCGCCGGCCGCGTGCCGGCGCGTTGTTTCTGGCTCGACCTGCCCTCGCCGATGGCCGCCGAGATCGCCGGGCGCGCCGGGCCCGAGCTGTGCGTCATCGACACCGAGCACGGCCAGATCGGGCCGGAGACGCTTGCGGACATGCTGCGCGCGCTCGAGCTGACCGGAACGCCGGCGCTGGTCCGCGTCGGCGATATCGGCCCGGGTCCGATCAAGCACGCGCTCGACGCCGGGGCTGCCGGGATCATCGTGCCCTATGTCGAGACGGTCGATCAGGCCCGCGCCACGGTGCGCGCCAGCTTCGCGCCGCCGCTCGGCGCGCGCGGCATGGCCGCTGCGATCACTCGCGCCGCGCGTTATGGCTCCGATGCGGACTATGCCCGCACGTGGAACGACCGCGCGTTGCTCGCGCTGCAGATCGAGACCGCGAAGGGGCTCGCCGCGGCGCCCCGGATCGTGGCGGTCGAGGGCGTCGACATGCTCTTCCTCGGCCCCTCGGACTATGCCGCCGACCGGGCTCTGGACCCCGTGGCCGACAGCGCCGCGATCCTCGCCGCATTCGCCGAGATGGCCGCGGCCGCGCGGGGCGCGGGCAAGCTCGCCGGCGCCTTCCCCTGGCCGGGCGCCGATCCCGCCCGCCTCGTGGCCGAGGGCGCCGACCTGGTTGCCGCCGGCTCGGACGTGCGGGCGCTGGCGCAGGCGCTCGCCGCGGGCCTCGCCGCCTGTCCGCTTCCCGGCGCCTGAGCGGTCCGCGACAGCCGCGCGCGAGCGGCCCGCCGGCGCCTGTGAACGTGGTTAAATTTCGCTGAAGAAAGGCCGGAAATTCTTATTGGTCTTATATAAGACCTATAAGAGTCGAGCGGCGACCTGCAGCCCGGCATGGGGTGTCTGGCTACCCCAGACTTATCTCTCAGCCGATCTCGCTCTCGATCTCGGAGGTGTCGTAGCCGAGCCGCTCGAGCGCATCTTCGAGGAAGTCCGGCAGCATCGGTGAGCCCAGGAGATACTTCGCCGTGTCCCGGGTCTGCAGGCCCCGCGCCTCCTCGACCAGGCCGGGGAAGTCGGCCGCGTCGCCGTCGTCGCGGCCGAGCCAGAACAGCGCCACCAGCTCGGACCGCTCGGTCTCGTTCATATCATTGATCCAGCTCGTCAATTCGTCAGCCACCGGATCGTCCGCGCGGTCCTCGAGCACGCCCAGCGCGTCGTCCTCATCGCCGATCTCGCCGGTGTCGACGTCCTTCACGTCGAACTCGCGCGCCTTCAGGATGATCCAGGCCAGGGTGGTAAGCGGGATCGTCAGCATGCACGTCCTCCTGAGTGTCTCATGCTAGCAGAGCTAGCCGCGCCGGCAACTCCTGACCTTGATCTGCCGCAAGCCGCAAACGCCCCTCCGCATGTCGCTGCCGGACGCCAGCCCCTCCGCCTCCCGCCGCATCTTGCCGCGCATGCGCGGCGCCGGAAAGCATCCTTGCGACCCGAGGGACCTCATTCACGAGGCCTACCGGATCGACGGCATCCGGGCGGAGGAGTGCCGGGCCATCTTCTTCGACTGGGCGATCGGGCTCGATGCCGGCCTGGATGTGATCGCGGCCGCGAAACAGCTCTACGCCGACCTCGGGACGGCCCATCCCGGCCATCCCATGACCGATCTGCTCGCCCAGGCAGCGCACGGCATGACGCCCGAGCGCGGGCAGACGCGCGGGCGCCGCCGACGGCACTAGCGTCTGCTCAGCCCTGCCGCTCGCCGGCCACGGGGGCGAGGAAGAAGCGCTCGACGGCGGCGCTCTCCCAGCCCCGCGCGGCGCCGAGGGCGAGGCCCACATGCAGCTTCACCTGCACGGCCGCGGCCGTCATGTCGGCGGACGACAGCGCACCGCAGTCCTCCAGCCAGTGCCCGGCGCCGTAGAGCCCCGGCGCCACATCGCCATGCGGCACCTGGCTGTCGGCGACCAGGATGACCCCGCGATCATGCAGCGAGCGCAGCAGGGGCGCCAGCTGCTCGCGGGCCGGAAAGTTCCCAAGTCCGTAGCCCAGCAGGTGGATTGCGCCGAGTTTCTCATCTAGTTTCTCAACCGTGGCCCGGAGCTGGGCGAGGTGGTGCGCGGGGTCGTTCGGCGCCGCCGTCACCGCGACCACCGCCCTGGTCCCGAGATGCGGGGCGAGGCGGTCGAGCTGGGCCGTGAGCACCTCGGCGCCGACCACGGGCAACTGCGGGGCAGGGGCGTCGCCCCTGGGGTATTCGAAGGCCCGGTCGTCGCGGGTCGACATCTTCATCACGCGCGACCCGCGCAGGGTGAGCCCGCCGAAGGCCACCGTCACCTCGCGCCGGCCAAGCGCGAGGGCGCTCAGCGCCGTGTGCAGGTTGTCGAGCGCGTCGGTGCCGGCGGCCAGCCCGTCGCCGTCGAACAGCGGCCGTTGCGCTCCGGTCATGACCACCGGCTTGGCGAAGCGGCCCGCGGGCGTGCCGTCGGCCTCGTAATGCGTCAGCAGGAGGACCAGCGCGGTCGCGCTCCAGGCCATGGTGTCGGTGCCGTGCAGCAGCAGCACAGCCTCCTCCTCCCCGGCGGCAAGGACGAGGCGGGCCAGCCGGCTCCAGTCCGCCGGGGTCATCTGCGAGGAATCGAGCGCGGGGCTCAGCCACTGCCAGGCGAGGGCGGCGTCGCCCAGCCGGGGCGCGACGTGGCGGTCCCACAGCTGGTGGAAGCGGGCGGCGGCGAGCGGCGTCAGCGGCGTGCCGGCGCAACCGATCGTGCCGCCCGAATAGATCAGCCGGATCGTCATGCGGCCAGCGCCGCGAGGATCCGGGCCCAGCTGCGCGCCCCCCTGGTAAAGCTGGTCATCTCGTATTTCTCGTTCGGGCTGTGGATTCGGTCGTCCTCGAGGCCGAAGCCGATCAGCATGCTGTCCATGCCGAGGATGGATTTGAACTGCGAGACCACGGGGATCGAGCCGCCGGTGGCGATCAACGCCGCCTCGGTGCCCCACTCCTCGCTGAGGGCCTTGCGCGCCCCGGCGAAGGGGGGGCTGTCGAGCGCGAAGGCGATGGCGGGGCCACCGCCGCGGCCGACGAACTCGGCCCGGCAGTCGCCGGGCAGGCGCTCGGTGACGAAACGGCGGAAGGCGGCGCGGATGGTCTCGGGGTCCTGCGCGCCGACCAGGCGGAAGCTGATCTTGGCATGTGCCTCGGCCGGGATCACGGTCTTGAAGCCGGCCCCGGTATAGCCGCCCCAGATGCCGTTGACCTCCGCCGTGGGGCGGGCCCAGATCTGCTCGAGCACCGAATAGCCGGTCTCGCCGGCCGGCTCGCTCAGCCCGATCTCGCCGAGGAAGCGCTCGGCCGAGAAGTCGAGCCTCGCCCACTGCGCGCGCAGGTCCTCGGACAGCTCGGGCACGTCGTCGTAGAAGCCGGGGAGGGTGACGCGGCCCTCGCCGTCGTGCAACGCGGCAAGGATGCGGGCCAGGAGGTGGATCGGGTTCGCCGCCGCGCTGCCGTACATTCCGGAATGCAGATCGCGGTTGGCGGCGCGGATCGTCACCTGCTCGGCGAAGTTGCCGCGCAGCATGGTGGTGATGGCGGGCGTCTGCGCGTCCCACATGGTGGTGTCGCAGATCAGCGCAAGATCGGCCGACAGCTCGTCGCGGTGCTTGTCGAGGAAGGGGGGCAGGCTGGCGCCGCCCGTCTCTTCCTCGCCTTCGATCAGGATCGTGACCTTGCAGGGAAGCGCCCCGTGCGCGGCGCGCCAGGCGCGGCAGGCCTCGACGAAGGTCATCAGCTGCCCCTTGTCGTCGCCGGCGCCGCGGGCCGAGATGACGCGCCTGCCGTCCTCGAGCGCGACGACGGCCGGATCGAAGGGATCGCGCTGCCACAGCTCCAGCGGGTCGGCGGGCTGAACGTCGTAATGGCCGTAGAACAGGACGTGCGGCCCGTCCGCAGAGAGGTCGTGGCCGACCACCATCGGGTGGCCCTCGGTCGCCGCGACGCGCGCGTCGAAGCCGAT
>NZ_JBZSYN010000021.1:0-4928 GCF_058622915.1 Thermohalobaculum sp.
AGTAGCGGCTCGAGCGGGCCATAGCCCAGAATGTCGTTGCACACGTCGTCGAGCAGCGCCTCCTGCTCGGTCACCGTCATCACAACCTTCTTCACCGCCAGAATGTCCCCGACAATCTGACGGATCTCCGAGCGCGCCTGCGTCAGCTCCATCGTCGCCAGTCTGGACACGTCGATCGATTCGAGCAGCGCCTCGGTGACCGATTTCTTCAGCGCGTAGTAATCTCCGGTCTTGGACGGATCTTGCGGCCGCGCCGAGGCCGGCTGCGTAGGCGGGGCGGCGGGCGGCGGCGAGACCAGCGGCACGATTCGCGCCTTCGCATCCGTCGACGGAGACGGGGTCGTCGTCGGCTCCTCCGGGAGCTTGTCCGATCCGGTCCTCTTTCCGAACATGGCGTGACTTTCTCCAGTCGGGTTCAGCGTGGCGCAACGATGCGCCCCCGCGGATCCGGGTAGCGAAGAGATGCCCGCTCGCGCCGCCTGTCGCCACTCGGCTTGATGAGTTAGGCCCACCGCAGTCCCGGCTCGGCCAAACGGCCTAGATACGGCGCAGGGCGGGTTCCCCCGCGACGCCATCGTCTGGTCTCCGGCCCAGTGCGCGCCGCCCCGGGTCCCCGACCGAGCGGTGCGCCCCGGGCCGCGCGCCGCCGACCGACCGGCAGGGACTTGCCACACCGGACCTGCCGTCCCTTGGTCGCGGCAGACGAGCCACCGCGAGCAAGCCTGAACGGCAAGCGAGCAGAACGCCACTCGGACCGATGGCTTAGCTGCGCTGCCTCGCCCGGGTTAGACCGGGCTGCCTAGGCTGACCCGGCCTCGCGCCTCGATGCCGGGGTGGCTTTTGCGCGCTTGCGAATTCCCCGCCGTCAAGCGATGTTCGGACGCGAGCTATCGCGACCGTATCCTTCACCCTCGGGGGCAGCGCTTGGCGATCCGTGTCGGTCGGAATAGCAGGGACATCGCGCGATCGGGCGGTCGCGCGTCGCATGGCAGGTGGTCACCGGGGGTCACCTGCGCCCTCAGCACGGGAAGGCCATGACTGTACTCGTCACCGGAGCGACCGGCTTCGTCGGCTCGGCGGTCGCGCGTCGATTGATCGACGCCGGCCAGTCCGTGCGCGCGCTGGCGCGCGCGTCGTCCGACCAGAGCAACCTCGAGGGTCTGCCTATCGAGGTGGTCGAGGGCGACCTGACGGATCGCGCAAGCCTCGTCCGGATTGCGCGCGGCTGTCGCGGCCTGATGCACGTCGCCGCCGACTATCGCCTGTGGGTCCCGGACCGCGAGCGCATGTTCGCGACCAATGTCGAGGGCACGCGGAATCTGATGCTGGCGGCGGCCGAGGCCGGGGTCGAACGCATCGTCTACACCAGCAGCGTGGCGACACTGGGCGTCGTGCCGGGCGGCGTCGGCGACGAGCAGACCCCGGTCGGCTATGACGACATGGTCGGGCCCTACAAGCAGTCCAAGTTCCTCGCCGAGGCGGCGGTACGCGAGCTGTTCGAAACCCAGGGGCTGCCCGTCGTGATCGTCAATCCCTCGACTCCGATGGGTCCGCGGGACATCAAGCCGACGCCGACGGGGCGGATCGTGGTGGACGCGGCATCGGGCCGGATGCCGGCCTATGTGGATACCGGGCTGAACATCGTCCATGTCGACGATGTGGCCGAAGGGCACCTGCTGGCCTGGCAGCATGGCAGGAACGGCGAGCGCTATGTCTTGGGCGGCGAGAACATGACGCTGCGCGAGCTTCTCGGCCAGATCGCCGGGATGACCGGCCGCCGCCCGCCGCGTGTGCGGCTGCCGCACGACCTGGTCATGCCGATCGCGCATGTCGCCGAGCTCATCGCCCGGACCACGGGGATCGAGCCGATCGTCACCGTCGACAGCGTCAGGCTGGCCCGCAAGCACATGTATTTCAGCTCCGCCAAGGCCGAGCGCGAGCTCGGCTACCATGCGCGCCCGGCGACCGAGGCGCTGGCGGATGCGATCGACTGGTTCCACGCCCATGGCTATCTGGCGCGCGGCCGGTCGCAAAAGCCGGTCGCGGCCGAGTAGGGCGCCCGACGTCGCCCAAGTGGCCAAGCGCGGTCAGCCCCGGCCGTTTGCAGCCTTCGCCCTCGCCCCGCCGTCAGCCACGGACAGGCGGTGCGCCTCGACGAACTGCCAGAATAGCATCACCGGCACGCCCAGCAGCAGCTCGCGGATGCGCCGGATCAGCGAGACCGCCAGTGCGATCTGGGGCGGCAAGCCGAAATGCGTGCCGAGCAGCATGTAGCCGCCCTCCTGGATGCCGTAGGCGCCCGGCATAAGGAAGGCCGCCGAGCGGATTGCCTGGCCCAGGCTCTCGATCACCAGCGCCTCGGCAAAGCCCACCGGGGCGCCGAGGACCCACAGCGTGATCCACATCTCGCCCGCATCCAGGAACCAGGTCGCCATGTGCCAGGCCGCCGAGCGGGCCATCGCCCCGCGATTGCGGTAGGTCGCCATGACAGTGTCGTGCAGGTTGTCGAGCGCGCCCAGCGCCGGCAGGTCGAAGTGATCCGCCAAGCGCCCAAGAAACCGCTCCACCAGCAGGACCATGCCGTGGCGCTGCGCCAGCGCAAAGGCGGTCACGGCCGCGATGGCCACCGCAAGTCCGGCCCCGGCCCAGCCGGCGAGCCCGCCGCCACCCAGCAGCAGCAGGACGATGATGCCGATCAGGGTGAAGACGATCTGCGCCACCAGCTCGATGGTCTGGTCGACCAGCATCGACGCCCCGGCCACCACCGGGGGCGTGCCATGCAGCGCCAGCGCGCGCGCGCCGGCAATGTCGCCGCCGATCTGCGCCACCGGCAACAACCCGTTGACCGCCTCGCGCAGGGTGCGGGCATAGACGAACAGCCAGGTCGGGCCGGCCGGGCGCACCGACGCGGCGGCGGCGCGCCAGCCCAGGCCCGCGGACGTCGTCGGCACCAGGTGGTAGGCACAGACCAGCAGGATGTACCAGCCAGCGGCCGCGATCACCCGGCCCATCTCGGCGAAGCCTTCATGCGCGATCAGCGCGACGATGGCCCCGAGGCCGGCAAGCGTTGCCAGCACGCTGCCGATGCGCAGCGCTCGCCGCCGCCTCGCCGGGCTCACCGGAGCCGCTCGGCCGACAATGTGCCGAAGGCCGTGCGCTCGATGGCCAGCGCCGGAAGCGCCGCGGCGACCGTGGCGTCGGTCAGGGCCTCGAGCTCCTCGGCGAAACGGAAGCGTGCCGCCATCGGCTCCATCTCCGGCCAGGGACCGGTCGCCGGGTGGGAGTAGATCTCGGAGATGCCGTCAGGCAGTCGGGTGAGGAAGCCCAGCAGCCGCGCGCGCACCATGGCGCCCGTGTCGTTCATGCCGAATACGAAATCGTTGCAGGCGATGCCGGCCCGTCTCAGCCGGCGGCGATGCGCCGCCAAGAGCGGCCGCAGCATGAGATCGTTGCCGAGGCGCCGCAGCAGGCCGTCGCCCGCGGCGCGCCAGGAGGCGAGGAAGGGCTCGCGCGGCAACCGTACGGCGCGCAGTCCGTAGTCGCGGCCGATGCGCAGCACCAGGCCCAGCACCGTCGGGTGCAGGTGCATGTGGTTGTGCGCGTTGACGTGATCGAGCGCCAGCCCGGTGGCCTGGAATGCCTCGAACTGCGCCCGAATCTCGGCGGCGAGCTGCCGACGCACGCGCGGCCGCAGAACGTAGCGCAGGCCGGGACCGACGCGGCCGCTCGGCAGATTGCCCTGAGCGTCGGCCAGGTCCGGGATTTCGTGCGGCGGCAGGGTTGCGCGCCCGCGGATCAGAACCAGGTGCAGCCCGACGCGCAGCTCGGGCATCGCCCGGGCGCGGGCGACCGCGTCCGCCGCCGCCGGCGCCGAGACCATCAGGCTGGCGGTGTTCAGGATGCCCTGCCGGTGAGCGCGTTCGATTGCCGTGTTGACCGGCAGCGAGGCGCCAAAATCGTCGGCGGTGACGATCAGGCGCTTCAAGAAGCAAGCTCCCGGGCCCTCAGGAAGTGCATGAACTCCACCGCCTCGCGGGCGCGCCGCTTCATCGAGTCCCAGCTGCGCATCATCTCCAGCGTGATGTCGGCGATCTTGCGCGGGCGGAAGTAGAAGCGCTTGTAGAAGGTGGCGACCGCCTCGAAGATCTCCTCCTGGCTCAGGTCCGGATAGGCGATCGAGGAGACCTGAAAGCCCTCGCCCTGCACCAGTTCGCTGCCCGAATGCACCAGCCAGCCGTTCTCGCGCGCCTGGTTATAGAGGAAGGTGCCCGGATAGGCGGCGGCAAGCGAGACCTGGATGGTGTGCGGGTTGATCTCGGTGGCGAAGCGGATCGTCTCCTCGATGGTCTCGCGTGTCTCGCCCGGCAGCCCGATGATGAAGGTGCCGTGGATGGTGATGCCAAGCTTGTGGCAGTCCTCGGTGAATCGCCGCGCCACGTCGACCCGCATGCCCTTCTTAATGTTGTGCAGGATCTGCTGGTTGCCGGACTCGTAGCCCACCAGCAACAGCCTCAGCCCGTTGTCGCGCAGGACCTTCAGCGTCTCGTAGGGCACGTTGGCCTTGGCGTTGCACGACCAGGTCACGCCCAGCTTGCCCAGCCCGCGGGCGATCTCCTCGGCGCGGGGTCGGTTGTCGGTGAAGGTGTCGTCGTCGAAGAAGAACTCGCGGACCTGCGGGAACAGTTCCCTGGCGAGCGCGATCTCCTCGATCACGTTGGCGGCGCTGCGCGTGCGGTAGAGGTGGCCGCCGATCGTCTGCGGCCAGAGGCAGAAGGTGCAGCGCGACTTGCAGCCGCGGCCGGTGTACAGCGAGACATAGGGATGCAGCAGATAGCCGATGAAGTAGTCCTCGGGGACGAGGTCGCGCTTGTAGACCGGGGTGACGAACGGCAGCCGGTCCATGTCGTGCAGGATGGCGCGCGGCGGCG
>NZ_JBZSYN010000022.1:0-20504 GCF_058622915.1 Thermohalobaculum sp.
TACGGACGGGGCCAGCGCGGCCTCGCCGCGCAGGAAATCCTCGATGTCGAGGAATCCGAGACGCCGGCGCCGTTCGGCCAGCCCCAGGGCTTCTCGGAAGGGCCGCGCCCGACCGAGTACCTCGCCGCCGCCGCCGATCTGGGCCCGATGGTGCCCGCCCGGGTCAAGTGGTTCGACAAGCAGAAGGGCTTCGGCTTCGTCAACGTCTTCGGCGATGGCGAGGACGTCTTCGTCCACATGGAGACGGTGCGGCGCTCGGGCTTTCAGGACCTGGCCAGCGGCGAGGCGATGGCCGTGCGCACCACGCGCGGCCCGCGCGGGCTGATGGTCGCCGAGCTCCACCTGTGGGAGGCCGCGGCCGAGGACGAGACCGGCTGACTTGCGCCCCGCCGCCAGCATGCCTGCCTGCGCGAAACCGCCCAGGCGCGGCCGTCTTGCCCTGCATGCCGCCTTGCTCGTGCTGGCGCTGCTGGTCTGCGCCCCGGCCCGGGCGGTCCAGTGCGACCCCGCGCATATCGCCATCCTGACCGGCCACGGCGCGGCGCGATTCAGCGTCGAGATCGCCGACAACCCGGCCAAGCGGGCGCGCGGCCTGATGTTCCGCCCCGAGCTGGCCGGCGATGCCGGCATGCTGTTCGTCTTCGACCCGCCCCAGCAGGTGGATTTCTGGATGCGCAACACCATGATCCCGCTCGACATGGTGTTCATCGACGACACCGGCCGGGTCGAGAGCGTGGCGACGCGCCGCGACACCTATTCCGACCGCATCTCGTCCTCGAAGGGCAAGGTCCGCGCCGTGCTCGAGATCAATGCCGGCCGCGCGGCCAAGCTCGGCATCGGGCCGGGCGATCAGGCCATCCACCCCGCCTTCGCCGCCGCCCCTGCCGCCGCGCATTGCGGCCCCTGAGCCGGCCTTCGCGCTTGCCGGGCCGGGGCCGTTGCGCTAGTGCCGGGGCCGGGCACGAGGCCACGGGGCGTAGCGCAGGCTGGTAGCGCGTCGGTTTTGGGAACCGAAGGTCGCCGGTTCGAATCCGGCCGCCCCGACCATCCGCATGTTTCGCCACCGCGGCCCCTCTTGCCCGTTGCCCGGTCGCGGCCCGGCGGCTAGGGTCGCCGGCCTCAGCGGCAACGAGAATCAGGACGAGGCAGATGGACGAGCACAGCTCCCCCGATCAGGTTTCCACCACCGCGGTCGCGGCCGGCCAGCTCCGCGCGCTGGTCGAGCGCATCGAGCGACTCGAGGAGGAGAAGCGCGAGGTCGCCGAGCAGGTCAAGGAGGTCTATGCCGAGGCCAAGGCCAACGGCTTCGACGCCCGGACCCTGCGCAAGGTGGTAAGCCTGCGCAAGAAGCCCGCCGAGGAGCGGCAGGAGGAGGAGGCGCTGCTCGACCTCTACCTCTCGGCCCTCGGCATGATCCGCGGCTGAGGCCGCCCCGCGGCGCGGCGATGCAAGGGCTTCGCCTCGCCGCCTGGAACATCGCCTGGTTCGCGCGGCTGTTCGACCGCCACGACCGGCTTCTGGCCGACGGGGCGGCATCCGTCATGCCCGGCGTCAGCCGCCGGCGCCGCGCCGAGGCGATCGCCGCCGTGCTGGCCCGCATCGACCCCGACATCCTCGCCGTCATCGAGGCGCCGAACAGCGGCCGCACGCAGTCCTGCGTCGCGGCGCTCGAGCGCTTCGCCGCCGCCTTCGGCCTGCGCCAGCGCGCGGCGCTGATGGGCTTCGAGAGCCCGACGCACCAGGAGATCGCGCTGCTGTTCGATCCCGCGCGCGTCGCGGCCGAGCATGCCCCCATCGGGGCGCCGCAGACCGAGGCCGGCGCGCGCGCCGGCCAGTCGCCGCTGGCCGCGCCGCGATTCGATTCGGTCTTCGCCCAGGCCGGCACGCTGGTCCGCTTCTCCAAGCCGCCGCTCGAGGCCGCGGTCGAGGACCGCGCCGGCGGCCGCGGCTTTCGCCTGATCGCCGTGCACCTGAAGTCCCAGGCCCCGGCGGCGGGCGAGGATACCGAGGCGCTGGCCCGGCGCGGCGCGCACAACCGCGCACTCAGGCGCGGCCAGGCCGCCTGGATCCGCGCCCGGGTCGAGGAGCACATGGGCGCCGGCGAGGAGGTCGCCGTGCTCGGCGACTTCAACGACGGCCCCGCCGGCGCGGGGCGCGAACCCTCGAGCGTGCGGATCGTCGCCGGCCACCCCTCGCGGCCCGGGCGGTGCCTGGTCAACCCATTCTTGGGCGGCGCCCCGGCCGGCGCCGCCACCGCCTGCTTCCCGTCCGACGCCGGAGGGTCGCCGCTCGAGGCACTTGTCGACTTCATCCTGCTCAGCCCCGGTCTGTCGCCGCCCGCCTGCGCCTGGCGCATCTGGCACCCGGCTAGCGACCCGGGCAACGGGGCCGATCCGGCGCTTGCCGCGGCGCTGACCGATGCCTCCGACCATTTCCCGGTGAGCGTCGATCTGTGGCCCGGCGCCGGCGGCGCCGGCTGACCCGGCGCCCGGCGCGCGCGTCATTCGCCCCTGGGCTCGCCCCTTGGCTCGAGCTGGTACTCGTCGATCTTGCGGTAGAGCGTCGAGCGGCCGATGCCCAGCCGCCGCGCCGCCTCGGCCATGCGCCCGCGATAACGCCTGAGCGCCTCGGCGATGGCGTCGGCCTCGATCTCGCGCAGCCGCCGCACATGGCCGGCCTGCGAGATCAGGGGCACGGTGCCGGGCGCCGCGATCGGGGCGGCGGCGAGCCGCGCCGGGGCCGCGTCGTCCTCGCGCTCGCGCGAATGCGGCCGCGCCGGCCCCGCCCGTCCCAGCCCGTGCAGGTCCTGGGGCCGGATCACCGGGCCGTCGGTCAGGATCACGGCGCGGCGCAGCGTGTTCTGCAGCTGGCGCACATTGCCTGGCCAGGGCGCGTGGGCGATCGCCTCCATCGCCGCGGCCGAGAAGCCCTCGATGGCCGCGCCCTCGGCCGCCGCGGCCCGCGCCAGGATCATGCGCGCCAGGCCCGGCAGGTCCTCGCGCCGCTCCCTCAGCGGCGGCAGGTCCAGCGGGAAGACGCTGATACGGTAATAGAGGTCCTCGCGGAACCGGCCCTCGGCCACCATGGCGCCGAGGTCGCGGTTGCTCGCCGAGATCAGCCGGATGTCCACCTTGACCGGACCGGCGCCGCCCACCGGGTCGACCTCGCCGGTCTGGATCGCGCGCAACAGCTTGACCTGCGCCGGCAGGGGCAGCTCGCTCACCTCGTCGAGGAACAGCGTGCCCCCCGAGGCCTCCTGGAACCGGCCGCGGCGGCGCGCCACCGCGCCGGTGAAGGCGCCCTTCTCGTGGCCGAACAGGATCGATTCCACCAGCGCCTCGGGCAGCGCGCCGCAGTTCACGGCGACGAAGGGGCCGCCGGCGCGTGCGCCCGAGCCGTGGATGGCGCGCGCGAACACCTCCTTGCCGCTGCCGGACTCGCCCTCGATCAGCACCGGCACGTCCGAGCGCGCCGCCCGGCGCGCCAGCGCGATCGAGCGCCGGATCGACGGGCTCACCGCGATCAGGTCCTCGAACGTCAGCAGGTTGTCCGCCTTGCGCGTCAGCCGCGTGACCTCGCGGGCCATGCTGCTCAGCTTGAGGGCGTTCAGGATCGACACGTCCAGCCGCTCCGGGCTGACCGGCTTGACGATGAAGTCCACGGCGCCGGCGCGCATGGCCTCGACCGCGCGCGCCACCGACCCGTCCGAGGTCAGCACGATCACCGGCACCCGCGCCCCCGCCGCATGCATCTGCGCGATCACCTCGATGCCGTCGAGGTCGGGCATGTGCAGGTCGATCAGCGCCAGCGCGATCCCGGGGGGGCCGCCCGCCTTCCAGGGCGGCGAGGGCCGCCCGGCCGCCCTTCGCGGTCTCCACCGCGTAGCCCAGCGAGGACAGGATTGCCGCCAGCTGGCGGCGCTGCTGCGGGTCGTCCTCGGCGACGAGGATCCTGAGATCCGCCTTGTCCTGCATTGGCGGCGCTGAGCTCCCGGGTCGGGCCGCGCCGGAGGCGGGCGATCACGCCCTGTTCCGGCACCGACAGGCTTGAATTTGCCCACGATTAACCGTCCACTGTTGTCAAAACGTTACTCCGCACGGAAACCACACGAGAGGGAACCGATTCATTCCCTCCTGCGTTTGTGCTTTTGGCAAATTGATGCCACATGCTAGGGTGCAGTTCGGCGTTCGGGCCGAAGGAAACTGAATTTATGGGCGCGCCGCCGCGTGCTCGAGATCAAAAACGGAGAGAGGGATGAGAACCGTAACCTTCCTGATGCTTGGCGCCTCGGCGTTGGCGATTGCCGGCTGCTCGAACTTGCCGGGCTCGTCGCTTGGGGCGACCTTCAGCGCTGAGCCGTATCTGGCGCATGAGCACGGCAGCGACGCGAACTTCAACAGCGCGCTGGCCAAGGAGTACACCGCGCTCGCTCGCTGGCAGGCCAACGACTACCAGCGCTGGATGAACGCGACCGCCTTCATCCACAAGGCGAAGATGGCCGAGGCCGGGAACACGCCTGCGCCCTGGACGCCGGCCGAGCTCGGCGTCGACGGTGACGCGACCAAGAAGTACGACGAGGTCGTCTCTACCATCAAGGCCAACGAGGACAAGCGTCCAGCGGCCTGCGCCCACGCCCAGGCCATGTGGGATCTCTACCTGTTCCTGTTGCGGGCCGAGGCGGCCGGCGACCCGATCCCGAAGACCTCGAAGGACGCGCTGGCCGAGCTGAACGACGCGCTGGCGGCCTGTGCCCCGAAGATGGGCCCGGCGAACTACGTGGTCTATTTCGGCTTCGACAAGTACAACCTGACCGCCGCCGCGCGCGACACGCTCAACGAGGTGGTCAGCGCGGTGCACAAGATGAGCGCGACGGCCCTGTCGATCGTCGGCCACACCGACACCGTGGGCACGCTCCAGTACAACCAGGCGCTGTCGGAGCGGCGGGCCAAGAGCGTCGGCGACTACCTGGCCGATCACGGCATCCCGCGCACCGAGATGACCCTGGCCGGGCGCTCGTATCTCGAGCCCGCGGTCAAGACCGGACCGAATGTGCGCGAGCCGCTGAACCGCCGCGTGGAGATCACGCTCTCGAAGTAAGCGCCTGCCGCACAGCCTTCGGGGCCGGCTCAACCGGCCCCGGACGGCCCGACCGGTTTGTTGATCCTGGCCGCCCCGCGCACCATGTGAGCGGGGCGGTCGTGCTTTGAGCGGCCGAGCGGAGGAGGCAGCCATGCGCATCACACCCCTTGCGGCGGCGCTCGCGGTCGCGGCGGCCCTGGCGGCGGCGCCGCTCGGCGCCGAGCCCGTGGCGGCTCCGGCTGGCGGGCCGGGTGTTGGGCCGGGTGGCGGACCCGGCGCGGAAAAGCCGCTGTCGGAGCATCTCGAGGACGCCATCCGCGGCCTGGTCGAGAGCGTCAAGCCGACGCTGGAGACCCTGCGCGACACCCTGCGCGTGCTCGAGCAGGTCGACAGCCTCGACAACTACCGCAAGCCCGAGATCCTGCCCAACGGCGACATCGTCATCCGCCGCAAGGCCGACGCGCCGCCCTACCGGCCGAAGCCGGAGGAGGGCCATTCGGGCGCGCCCGAGACGCGGACCTGACCCGGGCGGGGCGGCGGACACGATCTCGCCCGGCCCCCTGACCCGGCTCCCTAACCCGGCCCGCCGGCCGCCCAGTGCGCGCTGGGGGTTTCCCCGGCACGGCGGCTGACCTATCTGTGAGGCCCGACGCCAGCCAAGCAGGAGGCCCCATGCGCCGATCCCCGACCCATCCCGGGCCCGTCCGCCCACTCCGCGACGAGACGCGCGAGGGCGCCGGCGGCCGCAGCCGGCGCGATTTCGGCACGCTGCCCGAGTGGGACCTCTCCGACCTCTACACCGGCCGCGATAGCCCCGAGCTCGCCCGCGACCTCGAGGACGCCTCCGCGCGCGCGGCCCGCTTCGCCGAGCGCCACGAGGGCAGGCTGGCCGGGCTCGACGGCGACGCGCTCGCCGCGGCGATCGCCGAGTACGAGGAGATCGACAAGACGCTCGGCCGCGTCACCACCTTCGCCGGGCTGAGCTACTACCAGAACACCTCGGATCCGGCGCGCGCCAAGTTCCTGGGCGACATCCAGGACAGGGTCACGGCGCTGACCCAGCCGCTGGTCTTCTTCTCGCTCGAGCTCAACCGCATCGAGGAGGCGGAGCTGGAGGCGAAGCTGGCGCAAAGCCCGGCGCTGGCGCGCTACCGCCCCTGGCTCGAGCGGCTGCGCGTGTTCCGCCCGCACCAGCTCTCCGACGAGCTGGAGAAGTTCCTGCACGACCTCTCGGTGGTCGGCGCTGCCGCCTGGAACCGCCTGTTCGACGAGACCATGGCCTCGCTGAGCTTCGAGGTCGCGGGCGAGGACGAGCCCATGGGGCTCGAGGCCACGCTCAACCTGCTCTCCGACCCCGACCGCGCGCGCCGGCAGGCGGCGGGCGAGGCGCTCGCCGCCGTGCTCGGCGGCGATATCCGCCTGTTCGCCCGCATCACCAACACGCTGGTCAAGGAGAAGGAGATCGAGGACCGCTGGCGCCAGATGCCCAGCCCCGATTACAGCCGCCACCTCGCCAACCATGTCGAGCCCGAGGTGGTCGACGCGCTGCGCGAGGCGGTGCAGGCGGCCTATCCGCGCCTGTCGCACCGCTACTACGCGCTGAAGGCGCGCTGGCTCGGTCTCGAGCGGCTCGAATACTGGGACCGCAACGCGCCGCTGCCCGAGGCCGACGAGCGGGTGATCCCGTGGGAGGAGGCGAAGGCCACCGTGCTCGGCGCCTATGCCGGCTTCGCGCCGCGCATGGCCGAGCTCGCCGAGCCCTTCTTCGAGCGCGGCTGGATCGACGCCCCGATCCGCCCCGGCAAGGCCCCGGGCGCCTTCTCGCACCCCGGCGTGACCGACCTGCATCCCTTCGTGATGCTGAACTACCAGGGCAAGAAGCGCGATGTGATGACGCTCGCCCACGAGCTCGGCCACGGCGTGCACCAGCGGCTTGCAGCACGCCAGGGCGAGCTGTTGTCGCGCACGCCGCTGACGCTGGCCGAGACCGCCTCCGTGTTCGGCGAGATGCTGACCTTCCGCAAGCTGCTCGCCGCCGAGCAGAACGCCGGGCGCAAGAAGGCGCTGCTCGCCGCCAAGGTCGAGGACATGATCAACACGGTGGTGCGCCAGATCGCCTTCTACGAGTTCGAGCGCCGCATCCACGCCGCGCGGCGCGAGGGCGAGCTGACCTCCGACGAGATCGGCCGCATCTGGAGGACGGTGCAGGGCGAAAGCCTCGGCCCCTCGGTCAACCTGGCCGAGGGCTACGAGTATTTCTGGGCCTATGTGCCGCACTTCATCCACGCGCCCTTCTATGTCTATGCCTATGCCTTCGGCGACGGGCTGGTGAACGCGCTCTACGCCGTCTACGAGCAGGGGGCGGAGGGCTTCTCCGACAAGTATTTCGCCATGCTCGAGGCCGGCGGCACCCTGCACCACAAGGATTTGCTCGCCCCGTTCGGCCTCGATGCCTCCGACCCGGCATTCTGGGCCAAGGGGCTGGGCCTGATCGAGCGCTTCATCGACGAGCTCGAGGCGATGCAGTGATCCTCGGGCAATGACCCATGCCCCAGGCCCCGGACCCGATCCGGGGCCTCGCGGACCGACGCCCGGGGCAGGGACCCGCGCCCGACGCAGCGGGCCAAGCCGACGCCGCTTGCAGTCGCCGCCGCTTGCATTCACTGCCCTGCCTGCTTACGACACCCGGCGAAGCGGGCCATCCGGGGACGACCATGCAGGACCTCGACATGCAGGACGTGGACGCGCTGCGCGCGCGGCTGCTCGCGGACATCGCCGCGGCGGGCGACGAGGCGGCCATCGAGGAGGTGCGCGTGCGCGCGCTGGGCAAGAAGGGCGCTCTCACCCAGATGATGCGCGGCCTGGGCAGCATGTCGCCCGAGGCGCGCCGCGAGGCCGGCCCGAAGCTCAACGCGCTCAAGGACGAGATCAACGCCGCCGTCGCCGCGCGCAAGGCCGCGCTCGCCGACGCGGCGCTGGCCGAGCGGCTTCTCACCGAATGGCTCGACGTCACGCTGCCGGCCCGGCCGGCCGCGCAGGGCACGGTGCATCCGGTCTCGCAGGTGATGGAGGAGGTCATCGCCATCTGGGCCGATCTCGGCTTCTCGGTCGCCGAGGGCCCCGAGATCGAGACCGGCTGGTACAATTTCGACGCCCTCAACATCCCGCCCGAGCACCCCGCGCGCCAGGAGATGGACACCTTCTATCTCCGCCGGGCGGCGGGCGACGCGCGCCCGCTCAACGTGCTGCGCACCCATACCTCGCCGGTGCAGATCCGGCACATGGAGAGGTTCGGCGTGCCCTGCCGGGTGATCGCGCCGGGCCGGGTCTACCGCTCGGACTACGACCAGACGCACACGCCGATGTTCCACCAGTACGAGGGGCTGGCGATCGACCGCGACATCTCCATGGCCCAGCTCAAATGGGTGCTGGAGGAGTTCTGCCGCGCCTTCTTCGAGGTCGAGGGCGTGGAGCTTCGCTTCCGCGCCTCGCACTTCCCCTTCACCGAGCCCTCGGCCGAGGTCGACATCCGCTGCTCCTGGGCAGGCGGCCAGCTCAGGATCGGCGAGGGCGACGACTGGATGGAGATCCTCGGCTCGGGCATGGTGCATCCCACGGTGCTGGCCGCGGCCGGCATCGACCCCGAGACCTGGCAGGGCTTCGCCTTCGGCATGGGCATCGACCGCATCGCCATGCTCAAATACGGCATCCCCGACCTGCGCGCCTTCTTCGACTCCGACCTGCGCTGGCTGCGCCACTACGGCTTCGCCGCCCTCGACCAGCCCAGCCTGCACGGCGGCCTCTCGGCCTGAGGGCACCGCCCCCGAGATGCGTCATGCCGGCCAGAATCGTGCCGGCGCAGCAGGCCGGCTCGCGTCGGATTTCCGGGCAGATGCCGGCACGAGGCTGCGCGGCCGGATCGGCAGGACTCCCGCGGCGCCGTCTGCGAGCCCCTGCACCGTGCCTCAGTTGTTGAACTTGGCGCCCTGGCCGACGGGAGCCTGCGCCGGGGTGTCGAGCTGCGAGACGGCGACCCCGTTCGTGGCGGATTGCTGGTTCATCGCGGCGAACTCGTCCATCAGGTAGCCGCTCGAGTTCTCCATGATCGACATGGACAGCACGAAGCCGAGCAGGACGATCGTGGCCGTCAGGACGACCCAGTCGATAACGACGCCACCCCGGTCATCCCCAAAAAAGACCCTGCACGCCATGGCCGCGGCCCCGCCTATACCCGTGAATACTAACGGTGAAATCCACCCCCCTGCTCAAGGGATGGAGCCACAGAGGAACACATCTTTGTGGTTAAAAAGTGGAGCCGATTGCACCCTCGGGTTGAATTTCAGACTCCGTTTCAAACCCTTCCGGAAGCAACGGAATTCGGCTATGGAGCGCGCCAGGCCGGTATCCCGGTAGACCGACAACGAGGCGAAAAGATGAAATTCACCCTGTCCTGGCTGAAGGATCATCTGGACACCGAGGCCCCCGTCGATTCGCTCGCCGCGGCGCTCACCGATCTGGGGCTCGAGGTCGAGCGGGTGGACAATCCCGGCCAGGCGCTCGGCGCCTTCACCATCGCCCGGGTGATCGAGGCGGCGGCGCATCCCAATGCCGACCGGCTGAGGGTCTGCCGGGTCGAGGCCTGGCCGAAGGGTCCGGACGCAGCCTCCGAGGAGGTGCAGGTGATCTGCGGCGCGCCCAACGCGCGCACCGGCATGATCGGCGTCTTCGCCCCCGCCGGCACGCATATCCCGGGCACCGGCGTCGACCTCAAGCCCGGGGTGATCCGCGGCGTGGAATCGAACGGCATGCTGTGCTCCGAGCGCGAGCTGATGCTGTCCGACGACCACACCGGCATCATCGAGCTGCCCGCCGACGCGCCCTTGGGCGCGCGCTACATCGACTATGCCGGGCTGAACGACCCGGTGATGGACGTCGCTATCACCCCGAATCGCCCCGACGCGCTGGGGGTGGCGGGCATCGCGCGCGACCTCGCCGCGCGCGGCCTGGGCCGCCTCATCTCGCCCGCGGTCGCGCCGGTGCCGGGCGCCTTTTCCAGCCCGGTCGGGGTCACGCTGGGCGCGGACGTCGCCGACACCGCCTGCCCGCTGTTCGTCGGGCGCTACATCCGCGGGGTCAGGAACGGCCCCTCGCCGCGCTGGCTGCAGCAGCGCCTGCGCGCCATCGGGCTCAGGCCGATCTCGGCGCTGGTCGACATCACCAACCTGATCACCTACGACCGCGCCCGGCCGCTGCACGTCTTCGACGCCGACAAGCTGAGCGGCGACATCCGGGTCCGCCTCAGCCGCCCGGGCGAGCGGCTCGCCGGGCTCGACGGCCGCGACTATGCCTTCGACGACTCGATGACGCTGATCTGCGACGCGGCCGGCCCCCAGAGCATCGGCGGCATCCTGGGCGGCGCGCCCACGGGTGTGACCGAGGGGACCGTCAACGTCTTCGTCGAGGCCGCCTGGTTCGACCCCGTGCGCACCGCCGCGACGGGGCGCAAGCTGCGCGTCCACTCGGATGCGCGCTACCGTTTCGAGCGCGGCGTCGACCCCGCCTTCACGCCGCCGGGCATGGAGCTGGCGACGCGCATGATCCTCGACCTGTGCGGCGGCGAGCCGTCCGAGATGGTGATCGCCGGCAAGGTCCCCGACACCGCGCGCAGCTACCGGCTCGACCCGGCCCGCGTGGTCAGCCTCGTCGGCATGGAGATCCCCGCGCCCGAGCAGGTCCGCATCCTCGAGGCGCTGGGCTTCGAGGTGGCCGAGGGCGCCCAGGGCCTCGGCGTCGCGCCGCCGTCGTGGCGGCTCGACGTGCACGGCGAGGCGGACCTGGTGGAGGAGATCGTCCGCGTCGCCTCGCTCGGCGGCCTGCAATCGAAGCCGCTGCCGCGCGCCACCCCGGGCGTCGCTCCGGCCCTGCTGACGCCGATGCAGAGGCGCTCGGCGCGGGCGCGCCGCCAGCTCGCCGCGCTGGGCCTGAACGAGATTGTCAGCTACTCCTTCATCTCGACCCGCGAGGCCGAGCTGTTCGGCGGCGGCGGCGAGACGCTCAAGCTCGAGAACCCGATCTCGTCGGAGATGTCGGACATGCGCCCCTCGCTCCTGCCCGGCCTGCTCGCCGCGGCGGCGAGGAACCAGGCGCGCGGCTTCGCCGATCTCGGCCTGTTCGAGGTCGGCCCGGTGTTCTCGGGCGGCGAGCCGGGCGAGCAGGCGCGGGTCGTCGCCGCGCTGCGCGTCGGCGCCACCGGCCCGCGCCACTGGGCCGGCACGCGCCGCCCGGTCGACCTGCACGACGCCAAGGCCGACGCCGAGGCCGTGCTTTCGGCGCTCGGCGCCCCGACGGACAAGCTGACGGTCGCCCGCGAGGCGCCCGAGTGGTTCCACCCCGGCCGCTCGGCGGCCCTGAAGCTGGGGCCGAAGAACACGCTGGCGCTGTTCGGCGAGCTGCACCCCAGGGTCCTGCGCGAGACTCAGGTGAAGGGCCCCGCCGTGGCGACCGTCGTCTATCTCGAGAACCTGCCGGCGAAGAAGGCCCGGGGGGCGGCGCGCCCCGCCCTCGTCGCCTCGGACCTGCCCGCGGTCGAGCGCGACTTCGCCTTCGTGGTCGACGCCCGCGTCGAGGCGGAGACGATCCTGCGCGCCGCCCGCGGCGCCGAGAAGCGGCTGATCGAGGGCGCCTCCGTGTTCGACGTGTTCGACGGCCCGCGCGCCGCCGAGCAGTTCGGCCCGGACAAGAAATCGGTCGCCATTTCGGTGCGCCTGCAACCGAGCGAGCGCACGCTGACCGAGGCCGAGATCGAGGCGGTGGCGGGGCGCATCGTCGCGGCGGTGGAGAAGGCCACCGGCGGCAGCCAGCGCGCCTGAGCCGGTATCTGCCCCAGCGGCTGCCCCAGCGGCTGCCCCAGCAGCTGCCCTTCAGTCCGCGCCCGAGGCTGCCCCTTGCCAAATTCCCTCCGGTGACGCTTGCTGGAGCGATCCAGCAACCAGCGACCGGGGGGTCACATGTTCGCGGAATTCAAGAAATTCGCCATCAAGGGCAACGTCGTCGACATGGGCGTCGGCATCGTCATCGGCGCCGCCTTCACCGCCATCGTCACCAGCTTCGTGGGCGATATCGTCAACCCGATCCTGGGCGTTCTCACCGGGGGCGTGGATTTCTCCAACCTGTTCATCAACCTGGGCCCGCACGACTTCGCCACGCTCGCCGAGGCGCAGAAGGCCGGCGCCCCGACGCTGAACTACGGCCTGTTCATCAACGCCATCTTCCGCTTCCTGATCGTCGCCTGGGCGCTGTTCTTCGTGGTGCGCGCCATCAACGAGCTCAAGCGCAGGGAGGAGGCCGCCCCCGCCTCCCCCGCGGCGCCGCCGCGCAGCGAGACGCTGCTCGAGGAGATCCGCGACCTGCTGGCGAAGGGTACGGTCTAGCGTGGATTGCGCTCAGGCCGGACCGGCCGCCACTGGGGAGGAGGATCGCGCCCGACTGGGTGGGCGCGAGCATCGTTCCCGCCAGAGGGGGCACTCGGGGGCGGGCGGGCGCGATCCGGCGCTGACGCGCCGGAGCAGAAGGTAACAAAAGGATTTGGGCAGAATCGGGGATTGCGCCCCAGCCGCCGGATCCTTCCCCGCACGGTGGCCGCCGGGATTGCCGGGGCCTCGCCGCTGCGGGCAGGGAGCCTACAGCCCCAGCGCCCGCAACGCCCAGAACCCGCCCATGCCGGCGGCGATGGCGCCCAGGAGCGAGCGCGTCGCCATGCCCACGCCCAGCGCCACCAGCGCCGCCAGCGGCCGGTGCGGCTCGGCCCAGTCGCGCGTCTGCGGGTCCATCAGCACCATCGGCGCGATCAGCGCGGGCAGCACCGCCACCGGCACAAAGCCCAGCGCCTCGGCCGCCCAGCCGGGCAACCGCCGCCCGGCCAGCAGCCCGAGGAAGGAGAACCGGATCAGATAGGTGATGATGCCGAGCAGCACGATCACCGTCCAGATCGCCGCCGCGCTCATGCCCGCCTCCCGACCCCGTGCAGCGCGGCAATGCCCGCAGTGATCCCCAGCGCCGACGCTGCCACCAGCCCCAGCCCGTAGGGCAGGCCATCGAGCGCCATCGCCGCGGCGCTCGCTACCACCGCCGCCACGATGTTCGCCCATCCCCGCAAGAGCGGCCCCAGAATGGCGAGGAAGCACACCGGCACCGCAAAGCTCAGGCCCCACTCGGCCGGGATCATCTGCCCGGCCACCACGCCGACATAGCTGGTGGAGATCCAGACCGCGACCGTGGTCAGCCCGACGCCGAAATAGAATCCCAGCTTGTCCGACAGGCTCTCGTCCGGCCGCGCCCGGTAGCGCCGCATCGACAGCGCATAGGCCTGGTCGTGCAGGAAATAGCCGCCGAGCACCCGCCACAGCATCGGCACGCCTTCCCAGTGCAGCGCCACCGAGGCCGAGTACATCGCCATGCGCAAGTTGACCACCGCGCCGGTCAGCACCGCCACCAGCGCCGGCGCCCCGTCGCTCATCACGTGCAGCGCGGCGAGCTGCGAGGCGCCGGCGGTGACGATCGAGGTCATCGCCATGGCCTGCACCAGGTCGAGGCCCGCATCGCTCGCCACCGCGCCGAAGATGAAGCCGAACGGCGCCACCGCCAGCAGGATCGGCACGCAGGCCCAGGCCCCGGCGAGGAAGCCCCGCCCGGTGGGTGAGACGCGCGTCGCTGCCACCGCCCGGTCCATCCGCACGCACATAGCCGCCCTTGACCTCGGTGGCCAGTCAGGCTTTGTGATGACCCATGAAAGCACCGATGAACGGTACATCCGAGTTCCTGCTCGCGCCCGACCCCGACGACCCGCGCCTGACCCGCGCGGTCACGGGGCTCGACCAGACCGGCGCCGCGGTCGAGGCCCGCGTGGTGGAGGAGCGCGCGCTGACGATCTTCCTCAACTCCCAGGAGATCGTCACCGTGATGACCATCGGCGACTTCCCCGAGCACCTCGCCGTGGGCTACCTGCTCAATCAGGGCATGCTGCACCGCGACGACGTGATCCGCGCCGTCGACTTCGACGAGGAGCTTGAGACCGTCGTGGTGCGCACCGAGCGCGCCACCGACTACGAGGAGAAGCTGAAGAAAAAGACCCGCACCTCGGGCTGCGCCGTGGGCACGGTGTTCGGCGACATGATGGAAAGCCTCGAGGGGCTGACGCTGCCCGCGGCCGAGCTGCGCACCTCCTGGCTCTACGCGCTGGCCAGGAAGATCAACACCCACCCCAGCCTCTACCTCGCCGCCGGCGCCATCCACGGCACCGTGCTGTGCGCGGCCGACCGCCCGCTCGTCTACATGGAGGACGTCGGCCGCCACAACGCGGTGGACAAGATCGCCGGCTGGATGCTGGTCAACGACGTGCCCGCCGCCGACAAGATCCTCTACACCACCGGCCGGCTGACCTCGGAGATGGTGATCAAGACCGCGCTCATGGGCATCCCCGTGCTCGCCTCGCGCTCGGGCTTCACCGCCTGGGGGGTGGAGCTCGCGCGCCAGACCCACCTGACGCTGATCGGCCGCATGCGCGGCCAGCGCTTTTACTGCCTCGCCGGCGAGGACCGGCTGGTGTTCGACGCCGACCCGGCCCGGGTCGGCGAGGAGGAGGCCCGCCACCTGCGCAAGGGGGCGCAAAAGGGGGCGCACGAGGGGGCACATAAGGGGGCGCGGGAGAAGACGTGAGGATTGCGGGGATCATCCTCGCCGGCGGTCTCGCCCGGCGCATGGGCGGGGGCGACAAGGCGCTCCTGACGCTCGCGGGCCAGACCCTGCTCGCCCGCGTCATCGCCCGGCTCGCGCCCCAGGTGGACGAGATCGCGCTCAACGCCAATGGCGACCCCGCCCGCTTCGCGCGGTTCGGCCTGCCGGTGATTGCCGACACGGTGGAGGGCTTCGCCGGCCCACTCGCCGGCGTGCTCGCCGGCATGCGCTGGGCCGCGGCCCGCGGCTACAGCCACATCACCAGCGCCGCCGGCGACACGCCCTTCTTCCCCGCCGACCTGGTCGCGCGCCTCGGCCAGGCGGCGCAGCAGTCCGGCCAGCCCATCGCGCTCGCGGCCACCAACGACCCCGAGCGCGGGCTGACCGAGCACCCCACCTTCGGGCTGTGGCCGGTCGACCTCGCCGACAACCTCGAGCAGGCGCTCACCGTGGGCCACATGCGCAAGGTGATCGTCTGGACCTCGCGCCACGGCGCGGCGCGGGCGGTGTTCGAGGGCGCGGACTTCCCCTTCTTCAACGTCAACACGCCCGAGGATATGCTCGAGGCCGAGCGGATCCTGCGCAGCGGGCACGAGGCGCACACATGAAGGTCTACGGCGTCGTCGGCTGGAAGAACGCAGGCAAGACCACCCTGGTCGAGCGCCTGGTGGCCGAGATCGCCGCGCGCGGCTTCTCGGTCTCGACCATCAAGCACACGCATCACCGGGTCGACGTGGACCAGCAGGGCAAGGACAGCTGGCGCCACCGCGCCGCCGGGGCGGGGCAGGTGATCCTCTCTTCATCGGCCCGCTGGGCGCTGATGACCGAGCTCAGGGGCGCGCCCGAGGCCACCCTCGACGAGCTGATGGCGCTGCTCAGACCCGTCGACCTGGTGATCGTCGAGGGCTACAAGCGCGACAGCCACCCCAAGGTCGAGGCCTGGCGGGCCGAGACCGGCCAGCCCCTGATCGCAGCCGACGACCCCACCGTGCGCCTGATCGCCTCGAACGACGCGCCGCAAGGTGCCGCGCAGCCGGTGATCGGCCTCGACGACATCCCCGCGATCACCGACTTCATCCTCGGCGACCTCGGGCTCGATCTCAGGAAGAGCGCATGACCCAGAGGCTGCGCGACGACTGCTTCGCCCTGCCGCCGGGCATCGACTGGACCCCGGTGGACGAGGCGCTCGGGCGCCTGCGCGCCGCCGTCGCCTGCGTCACCGGCACGACCGAGCTGGCGCTCGAGGATGCCGCCGGGCGCATCCTCGCCGCCCCCGTGATCGCGCGGCGCGCCAATCCCCCCGCGGCCAACGCCGCCGTGGACGGCTATGCCTTCGCCTGGGATTCGCTCGCCGGCGCCGATCGGGCCGACCTCGCGCTGGCCGAGGGCCGCGCCGCCGCCGGCCACCCGCTGGCCGGCGCGGTGCCGCCCGGCCAGGCGGTGCGCATCCTCACCGGCGCCGAGCTGCCCGCGGGCGCCGACACCGTGGTGCTGCAGGAGGACACCGAAGCCGCAGGGGGGCGCATCCGCTTCCCCGCACCGCGGCGCAAGGGTGCCAACACGCGGCCCGCCGGCGAGGACGCCGAGGCGGGGGCCGAGCTGCTTGCCCCCGGCCGCCGCCTGACCGCGGCCGACCTCGCCCGCGCCGCCGCCGTGGGCGTCGCCCGCGTCAGCGTGCGCGAGACGCTGCGCCTCGCCGTGCTCTCCACCGGCGACGAGCTGATCCAGCCAGGTGCGGACCCCGCCGCCTCCGGCATCTTCGACGCCAACCGCCCGATGCTGACCGCGCTCGCCGCGGCGCAGGGCTTCGCCCCCGTCGACCTCGGCGCCGTGGGCGACACCGAGGCCGCGGTCCGCGCCGCCCTCGACCGCGGCGCGGCCGGGGCCGAGGCCATCGTCACCACCGGTGGCGCCTCGGCCGGCGACGAGGACCACGTCTCGCGGCTCCTCACCCGCGAGGGCCGCGTGACCACCTGGCGCATCGCGGTCAAGCCCGGCCGGCCGCTGATGCTGGGCTTCTGGCGCGGCACCCCGGTGTTCGGCCTGCCCGGCAACCCGGTCGCGGCCTTCGTCACCTTCCTCGTCTTCGCCCGCCCGGCGCTCGGGGTGATGGCAGGCGCCGAGTGGCGCGCGCCCCAGGGCTTCGAGGTCCCCGCCGCCTTTGCCAAGCGCAAGAAGCCCGGCCGCCGCGAGTTCCTGCGCGCCCGCATGCGCGCCGACGGGCATGTCGAGACCTTCCGCTCCGAGGGCTCGGGCCTGATCGGCGGGCTGAGCTGGTCGGACGGCCTGGTCGAGCTCGCGGACGGCGCGCTCGAGGTGCGCCCCGGCGACCCGGTGCGCTACATCCCCTATTCCAGCTTCGGCCTTTGCCCGTAGCTCTCTCCCCCGCCCGGGCGCTCGCGGGCCGCGGCGGGCTCCTGACGGCGGGCTTCTACGCCGCGCTGTTCTTCGCCATCGGCGCGCATCTGCCCTACTGGCCGGTCTGGCTGCACCACTAGGGGCTGACCGACGCCGAGATCGGCACCTATCTCGGGCTGGCGCTCATGGTCCGCGTCGCCAGCGCCACGCTGATGCCGGCGCTGGCCGACCGCTTCGCCCTGCGCCGCTGGGTGCTGGCCTTGGGCGGCGCCGCCGGTGCGGCGATCTTCCTCGCGCATCTGGCGATTGAGACCCGGGCTGCGCTGCTCGCCGCGACGCTGATGGCCGCCTTCGCCGTGGCGCCGCTCATCCCCCTGGGCGAGGCGCTCGGCATCCGCGCCTCCACCATGCACGGCTTCGCCTACGCCCATGCGCGGGCGGCGGGCTCGGTCGCCTTCCTCGCCATGAACATCGGGCTGGGCGCGGCGCTGGCGCGCTTTGGCCCGGCCGTGATCCTGTGGGCCGTGGTGGCCAACCTCGCCCTGGTGGCGCTGTTCGGCGCGCTGCATCCGGGCGGCGGCGCGCCGCCGGGCGAGGGCCGCGACCGCGCCCGGCTCGGCGAGGCCGCGGCGCTGATGCGCCAGCCGGTCTTTCTCACTTTCGCGGTGGCGGCCAGCATCGGCCAGGCCAGCCACGCGGTCTATTATGCCTACGGCACGCTGGCCTGGCTCAACCAGGGCCTGGGTGCGGGCACCATCGGCATGCTGTGGGCCACCGGCGTGCTCGCCGAGATCGCGCTGATGCTCGGCCCGGGCTGGCGGCTGATCGAGCGCATCGGCCCCGCCCGCGCCCTGATCGCAGCGGGCGCGGCGGGCGTCCTGCGCTGGTCGCTGATGACGCTGGCGCCGCCCGTGGCGCTGCTGTGGCCGATCCAGTGCCTGCACGCGGTAACCTTCGCCCTCGGCCATCTCGGCGCCATCGCCTTCGTCGCAGCGGCCGTCCCGCCCCGGCTGCAGGCCAGCGCGCAGGGGCTCTTCGCCGGCGGGCTGGGCGGCACTGCCTTCGCGCTGGCCACCCTGGCCGCGGGGCGGATCAACGCCGTCGCCAGCCCGGCGACCAGCTACTGGCTGGCCGCGGCCATGTCGGCCACGGCGCTCGCCGCGGCGCTCAGGCTCGCCCGGGTGTGGGATGGCGGAGCGGTCGTACCCGCTCAGACGTAGCGCACGCGCAAAACCTCGTAGGAGCGCGCCCCGCCCGGCGTCGTGACCTCGACCGAGTCGCCCTCCTCCTTGCCGATCAGCGCGCGCGCCAGCGGCGAGCGCATGTTCAGCCGGCCATGCGCGATGTCGGCCTCGCTCTCGCCGACGATCTGGTAGGTGCGCTCCTCCTCGGTGTCCTCGTCGACCAGGTCCACCGTGGCCCCGAAGCGGATGGTGGCGCCCGACATCTTCGCCGGGTCGATCACCTCGGCGCGGCTGATCTGCGACTCGAGCTCCTTGATGCGCGCCTCGATCAGGCCCTGCCGGTCCTTGGCGGAATGGTATTCCGCGTTCTCCGACAGGTCGCCATGGGCGCGCGCCTCGGCGATCGCCTGGATGATCGACGGCCGCTCGCGCTCCTTGAGGCCCCTGAGCTCCTCGACGAGCGCCTCGTAACCCGTCCTGGTCATCGGAACCTTTTCCATCGGTCCCCCCTGTCGGTCCTAAAGAGTCAATGAAAAACCGGACCGCGCCCTCTCGAGCGCGGTCTTGTCCTCGCTTGGACCGACGATAATCACGCAGCCGCCGGACTGCAAGGCCCGGCGCCATCGCGGCGCCTTACCCCCCCGCCGCCACCGGCTCGGCCGGCTTCAGCCGCGCGGCGTAATCCTGCAAGGGCGCCACCTCCAGCGCGCCCTCCTTGTAGTTGGCGATGGCCTTGGCCGCCGCCACGGCGCCCGCGGCCGTGGTGTAGTAGGGGATCCGCATGCCCAGCGCGGTGGCGCGGATGTCGTAGCTGTCGCGCACCGCCTGCGCGCCCTCGGTGGTGTTGAAGACGATGGCGATATGCCCGTCCTTCATGCGGTCGACGATGTGCGGCCGGCCCTCGTGCACCTTGTTGACGCGCTCGGCCGCGACGCCGCGCGCGTTGAGGTAGGCACAGGTGCCGCTGGTCGCCACAACGGTCAGCCCCAGCCGCTCGAGGATGCGCGCGGCCTCCACGATCGCCTCCTTGTCGGCGTCGCGCACCGAGACGAAGGCGGTGCCGGCCTCGGGCAGCGGCGTGCCGGCGCCGAGCTGGCTCTTGAGGAAGGCGCGCGCGAAGCTGCGGTCGATGCCCATGACCTCGCCGGTCGAGCGCATCTCGGGGCCCAGGATGGTGTCCACGCCGGGGAAGCGGGCAAACGGCAGCACCGCCTCCTTCACCGCGATATGGGTCGTTTCGGGGTCCACCAGGCGGAACTCGGCCAGCGCCTCGCCCGCCATCACGCGCGCGGCGATCGAGGCGATCGGCGAGCCGGTGGCCTTGGCCACGAAGGGCACGGTGCGCGAGGCGCGCGGGTTGACCTCCAGCACATAGACATCGCCGCCCTTGATGGCGAACTGCACGTTCATAAGCCCGGTCACCTTCAGCCCCGCTGCCAGCGCCTCGGTTTGCCGGCGCAGCTCGGCGATGGCCTCCGCGCCCAGGCTGTGCGGCGGCAGCGAGCAGGCGGAGTCGCCCGAATGCACGCCCGCCTCCTCGATATGCTCCATGATGCCCGCGACATGCACGGTCTCGCCGTCGGCCACCGCGTCCACGTCGATCTCGACCGCGCCGGCGAGATAGGAGTCGATCAGCACCGGCGATGTGCCCGAGACCACCACCGCCTCGCTGATGTAGCGCCTCAGCTCGGCGTCGTTGCGCACGATCTCCATGGCCCGCCCGCCCAGCACATAGGACGGCCGGATCACCACCGGGTAGCCGACCTCGTGCGCGATCTCGAACGCCTCCTCGGGCGTCGCGGCGATGCCGTTGACCGGCTGCTTCAGCCCCAGCTCGTGCAACAGTCCCTGGAACCGCGCCCGGTCCTCGGCCAGGTCGATGGCGTCGGGCGTGGTGCCGAGGATCGGGATGCCCGCGGCCTCGAGCCCGCGCGCGAGCTTCAAGGGCGTCTGGCCGCCGAACTGCACGATCACGCTGACCAGCGTGCCGGCGTCGCGCTCCGCGCGCAGGATCTCGAGCACGTGCTCGAGCGTCAGCGGCTCGAAATAGAGCCGGTCGGAGGTGTCGTAGTCGGTCGAGACGGTCTCGGGGTTGCAGTTGACCATCACCGTCTCGAAGCCCGCCTTGGTCAGCGCGAAGCAGGCGTGGCA
>NZ_JBZSYN010000023.1:0-10358 GCF_058622915.1 Thermohalobaculum sp.
ATGAACTCCCGGTCGATAAAGCGGTATGGCCCCGCCGGGTAGGAGGGGTTGGTGAGCGGCATCGCGAAGGCGCGCTCCGTGACGGTTCCGATTTTCATGGTCCGGGCTCCCTTTAGTCCGTTGCGTCGCGCGCAAGGTCGAAGACAGCGAAGCCGCGCTCGGGGCGCTTGCGCTCGCGCCAGGCTGCGTGTCGGAGGGTTCGGCGCACGTCCGCGCTGCCGGAGTCCCAGTGCTGTCGCACCGACAGGCGCGAGAAATCATAGTCCTTCGACTGGGTCTCGTAGGCTTCTCGCCGGTGGATCAGGTGGACGATGGTGATGGCCGCATCGGTCCCGGCCTCGAGCAGCGCTCGCATGTCGGGATCGTCCCGCAACTCCTCAGGCAGCTTTTCCGAGAGTCGCCTGGCGGCGCCGCGCATCCGGTGGAAGCGGTTCATCATGTCGGTGTTCAACCGGGTGCGGCTCGAGAAGCGGATCTCCTTCTCGCGCTGCTCGACCTCCCACAGCGTGCGCGGGATGGGGCCGCGGGCGCTGAACAGGTCGACCTGGAAGATGCACAGATCGTCTCGCGGAGGCCGTTCGTTAAGGATGTATTGCAGCGGCGTGTTCGAGACGATGCCGCCGTCCCAGTAGAGCTGGCCATCCACCTCGACCGGCGGGAAGCCCGGGGGCAGCGCGCCGCTGGCCATGATGTGCTCGGGCCCGATGCGCATGTCTGCGGTGTCGAAATAGGTGAAGTTGCCGGTGCAGATGTTCACCGCTCCGACACTGAGGCGCACCGACCCGGAATTGAGCAGGTCGAAATCCACCAGACGCTCGAGCGTGCGGCGCAGCGGCGCGGTGTCGTAATAGCTGATCGCCTCGGTCGAGCCGGCGGGCATGAGAGCGGGCGGCGGAAACCGGGGCGAGAAGAAGCCCGGGATTCCCGCCGCGGCTGCCATTGCCGAACTGGCCTCGTTGAAAGTCGCGCGCGCCAGCGTGCCCGGCACCACCGGCCCGCCCGGCAGCGTCGAGGACAGGCCGTCCCACAGCGCCTGGAGCTTTTCCACCCGGCGCTCCACGGGATTGCCGGCGATGACGGCCGCGTTAAGCGCGCCGATCGAGATTCCGGCGATCCACCCGGGCAGGTAGGCCGCATTGGCCAGTTCCGCGTAGGCGCCGGCCTGGTAGGCGCCGAGGGCTCCACCGCCCTGCAGCACCAGCGCGGGTACTTCGGATCTCGTCGCGCTCATCGTCGAACTCCCGCCTTGGGTCGGATGTTGGGCCGCGGCCCAGCCGGGCCGGGCCGCAATCGATCAAAGAAATGGAACGCGCCCGCTTCCCGGCCAGTCCCGATCGGCAGGCGCCTCGTGGCACCGCCCTTCGATCACGACTGTCTTCGGGTCCGTGCACATGTCCGTGCACATGGCGTTTCGCAGGCTTTGTCGGTAGATCAAGCCAGATACGATAGCCCACAGAGTACATATGGCGAGACCCATCGCGGCGACGCCGAAGACGGCCATAGTCAGGATGACCGTCGCCGCCGTGAAAGTCATGATTTTCAAAGATTCGAACATCGCACGCTGCATTGCTCCCCTTGCCCCCGTGATCCGACGCCCCCGTGATCCGACCATGCCCCGTGCATGTGTTGATCGCGGATTACGGATGCATGCCTCGCACCTGAGATTTTTTTAATCTCGGGCGAACGGCGAGGTTGGCGGGGCAACATCGCGCGGGCCTTCGCGGGCAGGTGCGACCCAACCGTGAGGCGCCCAGGGCTCGCTGGTGATGTTCCAGGCCCCGCGGGACGGTCCGGCTGCCCCGGCTGACCCCGTGCAGATCTTTCGCGCGCTCGGCAGACCCGCGTTCGTCCCCGCGTTCGTAACCATCGCCCCAGTCCTCAAGAAGGCGGATCGGGCTGCCGTATAGACGCAGCCCTCCGGCCTTTGCGGACGAAGTTCGTGGGTGTTCCCTGCGGGCCTAGGTCCCGCACTGGCTCTTCGCCGCCATGAAGGCCTTGATGATCTGGGGGTTCGAGTGCTTCACGCCGTTCTCGACGTCGGAGGCGTCTTTCGCGGTCGTCACGATCGACGCCGCCTTCTTGCTCATGCTCGGGTCGAGATTCTTGTCGATCACCGTGCCGTAGCACTGGCTCTGCGCCTGAGCCATTCCGAGCTTGGTGAAGCCGCTGGCGATTTGCGCCTGGACGTCAGAGGCCAGCGCGATGCCGGGCACGAGCGCTGCGCCGACTAGGATTCCGAGTGCACTTGCGCGCATGACAATCTCCTTCACATTGGGTTGATTGCGATTCGCCCGCATAAACGCCAATCCGGCCCGAAACGTTCCTTGGCAGCCAAGGCGGGGGCAGCCAAGGCGGGGGCAGCCAAGGCGGGGGCAGCCAAGGCGCGCGAGCGCTGCACAGGCGCCGCGGCCCTATGCAACCCATCAGGCCTGCTGGCGTTTATGCCAGCATGACCATGGCGATGGGGGCGGAAAGTGTCACGGGATCGTTGACGCGGCCGGGGGGCGCGTTGCTTGTCGCGTGCCCCGATTGCGGCGCACGCCAGCACATCCCGGATTTGCCCGAAGGTGCCAACGCCTATTGCTGGCGATGCGGCAACGCGCTCGAGCGCGGCGCGGGGCGCAGCGCCGGGGCGGCCCTTGCGTGCACGGCCATGGGGCTCTTGCTGCTCATTCCCGGCAATGTCCTGCCGGTCATGCGCTCCAGCCTCTACGGGCCGTCGATCGAGGCCCGCGTGGTCGACGGCGCCATCACCTACTGGACGGACGGCTGGCCGGTCCTGGCGGTTTTCGTGGGCTGCTTCGTCGTCGTGGTGCCGATCCTGCGCTCGATCATGCTGGTCGCGGTGCTCGGAGGGCTCCGGCTCGGCTACCGCGGGCTCTGGCAGGGGCGCCTGTTCCGCTATGTCGAGAACCTGCGCATCTGGTCGATGCCCGAGGTCTATGTTCTCGCGGCTGGCGTGACCTACACCCGGCTGGCGGCGCAGATCCAGGCCGACGTGGAGCCGGGCGGCTGGTGCTTCGTCGCCGCGTCCGTCCTGCTGCTGGTCGGCGATGCCTCGCTCAACCGGCGGCGGATCTGGCAGGCCATCCGCCCGGACGAGGCCGCGCCCGACGCCGCCCACGGAATTGCCTGCGATGCCTGCCACCAGGTGCTCGCGGACCGCAAGCCGGGGGACCGCTGCCCGCGCTGCGCCCGCCGGCTGCAGTGGCGCAAGCCAAACGCCGTCAGCCGCACGATGGCGCTGACCGTGGCGGCGATGGTGCTGGCCCCCTTCGCCCTGGTGCTGCCGATGACCGAGACGGTCCAGCTGGGCTCGGAGGTGCACCGCAATATTCTGCGTGGCGTTTCGATCCTGTTCGATAAGGGCTTTTGGTATTTCGGGCTGGTTATCCTGACCGCCAGCGTCCTGATCCCGCTTGTCAAGCTGATCGGGCTGCTCTGGCTGACTTTCAGGATAAGATATCCCCGCGCGAAAGGCTTGCGCCTGCGCACCGAGGTGCATCGCGTGATCCACGAGATCAATCGCTGGTCGTTCACCGATCCCTTCATCGTCGCGCTCACCGCGCCGGTCATGTCGTATCCCGGCATCGCCGACGTGCGCGGCGGTCCTGGTGCCCTGCCGTTCGCGCTGGTTGTCGTGCTGACAATGCTCGCCTCCCACTACTTCGACAGCCGCCTGATGTGGGACGCGGCGGAGGATCACTCATGACCGAGGACGCAAAGATGAATCAGTCCCAGAAATCGGACGGTGCTCCGGGGTCTGTTCCCGAGGCGCACCCGCGCCGCGTCAACTGGCCGGGCTGGGTCTGGCTGGTCCCGATCGCAGCGGCCCTGCTGGCCGGGTGGTTCGTGTACCAGTACTGGGTCGTCGGCGCCCGGGAGGTGACCGTGCGCTTTGCCGAGGCGCCGGGCGTGACCGTCGGCGCCCCGGTTCAGTACAAGGGCATCCAGGTCGGCAACGTGACTGACATAAGCCTCGGCAAGACTCTGAAGCAGGTGCGGCTGAAGGTGCTGCTGAACGGCGCGCTCGCGTCGCACATCGGCAAACAGACGAAGTTCTGGATCGTCCAACCGAAGCTCACCCAGGGCGACGTGCGTGGCCTGATCTCGGGGGCGCATCTGGGCGTCGAGCCCGGCGGGGGGCCGAAGGCGTCGAGCTTCCAGGGGCTTGAGGCGCCGCCCGCCAGTGCGATGGCCCAGGCCGGGCGGACCTTCCTGCTCACGGCGACGAGCGCCGAGGGCCTCACGCGCGGCGCCCCGGTCTTCTACCGCGGGGTGAAAGTGGGGCAGGTGCTCGGCACCCGCCTTGCCCACTCGCAGCAGAGCGTCGAGGTCCGCATCGTCATCGACCGCGACCATGAGGAACTGGTGCGCAAGGGAACGGTGTTCTGGCAGGCGGGCGGGATCTCGATCTCGACCGCCGGCGGAATCAACCTTCACGTCCCGCCGCTCCAGGCCCTGCTCACGGGCGCGGTCGCCTTCGACACCCCGTCGGTGTTCGCCGGTCCGGCGGCGCAGGCGGGGGCCTCCTTTGTCCTTCATAGCGGCCGGGACAGCGCGGAAGCGACCATGCAGGGCGCCCGCTTCGCCTATTTCGTGCGCTTTCCCAAGGTCGTCAGCGGCGTGTCCAGCGGCGCGGCGGTCGAGCTCGACGGGCGCAGGATCGGCCGCGTCACGCATGTGGGGCTGGAGGTCGATGCCAAGAGCGGGAAACTCGCCAGCCCGGTCCGGATCCAGATCGACGCGACCAAGCTCGGCCTCGATCTGAAGGGCGCCAAGAGCCGCGAGGACGTGCGCCGTCTTCTCGACAAGAAGCTCGCCGCCCTGGTGCAGGACGGCCTACGCGCGAAGATCTCCTCGGGCGGCTTCCTGCCGGGGGGCCAGGCGGTCGAGCTGACGATTGTCAAGGGCGCCGCGCAGGCAACCCTCGACCTCAACCACCAGCCGCCGGCAATCCCGCCCGTTGCGCCCAAAGGACAGAATCAGACGCAAAACCAGGGTGGCGGCAGCGGAGGCAACAAAGGCTCCAGCGGCGGCAGCGGGCAGAAAGCCGGCCAGGCGCAGACCGGCGGTCAGTCGGGCTCGGGCTCGAACGGGCAGTCCGGCGCTGGTGGTGGCGCCAGTGGTGCCGCCCAGTCCGGCGGTGGCGCGGGCTCGAGCCAGGCCACGGGCACGACCAAGTAGCCTTCCGGTCGCGCCGCTCCTGAGACGGCGCGACCGACCCCGGTGCCGTGGAACCCGGAACGCATGGTTTCGTTGGTTTTGCAGGCGGGTGAGCCGCCTGCGCTGCCTGTACCGGAACGAGATCTGTGCCATGACGAGTATTCTCACCGAGCCGAAGCCCGAATTCGTGCCGTTGGCGATCCTCGGAGCGGACGGGAAACTGGTCGGCGACGCTGCGGCGGACAGCGAGAGCGCCCCGATCGAACGCATGCACGAAGCCATGCTGCGCGCGCGGCGCTTCGACGAGCGGCTCCTGAACCTTCAGCGCCGCGGCGAGGTCGGCACCTTCGCGCCCGTCAAGGGGCAGGAGGCGGCGCAGATCGGGACAATCGCATGTCTCGGCGAGGACGACTGGTTCGTTCCCGCCTTCCGCGAAACCGCTGCCGCGCTCTGGCGCGGGCTGCCGATGGCCGACCTGTTCGTCTTCACTGCCGGCTGGAACGCGGGCATCGAGCTGCCCGAGGGCTCGCGCGATCTGCCGAACGCCGTGCCCGTCGCCTCGCAGCTCCCCCATGCCGTGGGGATCGCCTACGCGGCCAAGCTGCGCGGCGAGCCGAGCGTGGCGATGACCTATTTTGGCGACGGCGCCACCTCGGAGGGCGACTTTCACGAGGCGCTCAACTTCGCCGGGGTGTTCTCGGTGCCGGTGGTGTTCGTCTGCCAGAACAACGGCTGGGCGATCTCGGTGCCGCGCGCGCACCAGACGGCGTCGCAGACGCTGGCCCAGAAGGCCCACGCCTACGGCATCGCCAGTTGCCAGGTGGACGGCAACGACCTGCTCGCCGTGCACCAGGCGGCGCACGAGGCCGTCGAGCGCGCCCGCGACGAGGGCCGGCCAGCGATGATCGAGGCGCTGACCTACCGCATGGAGGTGCACACCACCGCCGACGACCCGACCCGCTACCGCAGCGAGAAGGAAGTCGAGAAATGGGAGGCGCGCGACCCGATCGCACGAGTCCAGACCTTTCTCAAGAGCCGCGACCAGCTCGACGACGGCATGATCGAGTCGCTCGAGCAGGAGATCGAGACCGAGATCGACCGCGCCTGGGAGGAAGCCAAGGAGCGCATCGCAAAGCTCGAGAAGGCCTCGGCCGACGTGATGTTCGACCACATCTACAAGGAGCCGACGCGCGAGCTGGGACGCCAGCGCGAAGCATTCCGCAAGAGCGTCGGGGACGCCTGAGCCATGGCCGAGAAGAAGAAGCACGAAGGCCTCAACATGGTCGAGGCGATCAATGGTGCCCTGCATGCCGCCATGGAGGCGGACGAGCGCGTCGTCGTGCTCGGCGAGGATGTGGGCGTCGATGGCGGCGTGTTCCGCGTCACCGAGGGGCTGATAGACGCCTTCGGCGAGGCGCGCGTCATGGACACGCCGCTGGCCGAGACTGGAATCATCGGCGTTGCCGTCGGCATGGCCCTCAACGGGCTGATCCCGGTGCCCGAGCTGCAGTTCTCGGGCTTCAGCTACTTCGCGTTTGCGCAGATCGAGAACCATGTCAGCCGCATGCGCTGGCGCACGCGCGGCGCGCATGCGGTGCCGATGGTGATCCGCATCCCCTATGGCGCTGGCGTGCGCGCGCTGGAGCACCACTCCGAGAGCCGCGAGGTGTTCTATGGCCATATGCCGGGGCTCAAGACGGTGATTCCGGCCACCCCGCGGCGCGCGGCCGCGCTGTTGCGCGCCGCGATCGAGGACCCCGATCCCGTGGTCTTCATGGAGCCCAAGGCGGTCTACCGCGCCTTCCGCGAGGACGTGCCCGAAGACCCCGAGCCGGCCGAGCTCGGCCGGGCGCGGACGGTGCGCGAGGGCGATGACCTGACGCTCGTCTCCTACGGCGCCATGCTGCACCGGGCGATCGAGGCGGCGGACACGCTGGCCGACCAGCACGGCATCGAGGCCGAGGTGATCGACCTCGAGACCATCTCCCCGATCGACGCGGATGCGATCGTTGCCTCGGCGCGCAGGACCGGCCGGGTGATGATCGTCAACGAGGCGCCGATCACCTATGGCCCCGCCGGCGAGATCGCCATGCGGGTGATCGAGGGCGCCTTCTTCTCGCTTCGCGTCCCGATCCGGCGCGTCGTCGGCTGGGACGTGCATGTGCCCTACTTCGCCCGCGAGCAGGATTATCTGCCGGGCGTCCAGCGGGTGGTTAACGAGGCGCGCGACCTGATGAAGGACTGAGCGAGGAGACACGATGCGGCGCGAATTCAAGCTCCAGGATCCGGGCGAAGGCGTCCACGAGGTCGAGATCAACGAGATCCTCGTCTCCAAGGGCGGCGACGTCCAGGAGGGTGACGACGTGATGGTCGTCGAGTCCGACAAGGCGGCGATCGAATTGCCCTCGCCCTATACCGGCCGCGTCGCCGAGATCAGCGTTTCCGAGGGCGACATGGCCGAGGTCGGCGACGTGCTGCTGGTGATCGAGACCGAAGCACAGGCCGCCGAGGAAGAGCCCGAGGAGGAGGGGTCTGCAGGAGAAGAGGCCGACCAGGGGGAGCCTGAGAAGGACGAGGCGGAGGAGGCGGAGCCTGAGGAGGACGAGGCCGAGCCCGCGGAGCCTGAGGAGGACGAGGCCGAGCAGGCGTCGCAGAAGCAGCCAAAGGCTCCCAAGAAGACCGATCAGCGGACCGCTTCCGATCGCGCCGACAAGCGCCGTGCGGACGAGGAAGCGGCGTCTGCGGAACAGGAGGAGGGAGACCATCCGCGACGCTCCCCCCGGCCCGACTCGGAAAAGGAACGCGATAAGGACGCGCGGATCCTTGCCGCGCCTGCCGCGCGCCGGCTGGCGCGCGACCACGGCCTTGAGCTTGCCGACGTGAAGCCGACCGGCAGCAAGGGCCAGGTCACGCTGGAGGACGTGCAGGCGGCGCTTGGCGAGGCGGACGAGCAGGCCGGCGAGAAGAGGTCGGAGAAGGCGCGCGAGAAGCGGTCGCAGAAGGCTGGCGATGAGCCGTCGGAGCAGGCCGCGCCGCCCGAAGCCCAAGAGGATCGCGCCGCCCAGGAGGATCGCGCCGCCCAGGAGGATCGCGACGCCTTCGGCCCGGTCGAACGCGTCAAGCTGCGCTCGATCCGCGCCGCCACCGCGCGCGCCATGACACGCTCCTGGGCCGAGATTCCCCATGTCACGCACCAGGACCTGGCCGACATCACCGAGCTCGAACGCTGGCGCCGCCGGCTGGTGAGGGAAGAGGACGACCCGTCGCTGACGCTCACGCCCTTCATCGTGAAGGCGGCGGCGGCCATCATGCGCCGCCACCCGCGCTTCAACGCCAGCCTCGACATGGACAAGGGCGAGATGGTGCTGAAGCACTACTACAATATCAACGTCGCGGTGGCGACCGGGCGCGGGCTGATCACGCCCGTGGTGCGCGGGGTCGAGCGCAAGCCGGTGCGAGAGCTCGCCCACGAGCTGGCCGAGCTGACCGAACGCATGCGCAACGGCCGTCCCTCGAAGCAGGACCTGACGGGCGGCACCTTCACGGTGACCAATGTCGGCGGGCTGGGCGGCACCTCGTTCGCGCCGATCATCAACCCGCCGCAGAGCGCGATCCTCGGCTGCGCCCAGGCCCGGCTGATGCCGGTGGTGCGCGGCGATGTCGAGAACCTCGATACGGCGCGCGCCGAGCCGCGCCTGATGCTGCCGCTGATCCTGGCCTTCGACCACCGGGTGCTCGACGGTGCCGACGCCGCGCGTTTCATCAACGAGCTCAAGCGGCTGCTCGAGGACGTCAAGTCGTTCGCGCTGGATGTCTGAGCGGGCGCGACGGAGCGCCTCGCGGCCTCGCCGCGAGCGCTATCACGGCCCCGAGCGGTCCCCGAGCCAGTCCTCGACATAGAGCCGGTGCACCAGCACCTTGCCCACGGCCGCCAGCGGCGTCGCCAGCGCCAGGCCGGCGGCGCCGAACAGCGCCGCCATGATCAGCTGCACGATCAGGATCGTGCCCGGGGAAAGCCAGACCACCTCCATCTGCACCACGGGCGTCAGCACGTAGCTCTCGAGCGTCTGCACGGCGAGATAGAGCCCCAGCGACCAGAACACGGTGGTGTAGCTCACGGTCAGGCTGACGAGGATGATCGGTACGGCGGCCAGCACCGGCCCGATCGTGGGGATGAAGGCGAGCATTCCCGCCTGCACCCCCAGCATGATGCCATGCGGCAGGCCTATTATCAGCAGGCCGATGGTGGTGAACACGGCGATCACGCACATGTTGATGCCGATCCCCACCAGCCACCAGCGCAGGGTGCCTCCGACCTCGTCGAGCACCTCGCCCATGCGCGCGCGCATGTCCATCGGCAAGAGCCGCAGAAAGCCGTTGCGATAGCTGCCCGGATCATAGCCGAGGAAGACCCCGAGCATCACGATCAGGATGGCGCTGCCGACCAGGCCGAAGATGCTGGTCATCGCCGTCGTGGCGCTGGTCAGAAGCCCCGAGGGATTGGGCAGCATGGGCGCAAGGCCGGTGCCGGGATTCCCCACGAGCCAGCCGAAACCGGCGCCGACCAGCGTCGTGCGCCAATGCTCGAGCTGGTGGCTTATGGTGGAGAAGAAATCCGTCATCTGCTGCACGGCCAGAAGGCCCCAGGTGCTCAGGAAGGTCCCTCCGATGAGCGCGAAGAGCACCAGCACGATGGCGAAGCGCAGACCCCGTGGCAGGGCGACCACGCGCCCCAGCGCGGTGACCATCGCGTCCAGAAGCGCGGCGAACACGATGCCGGCGAAGATGATGAGGAACGCATCTCCGATATACCACAGCAGGACGAACAGCCCGGTCGCCAGCAGCGCGACCACGCTGATCTCGAAGGTGCGCCGGGCAAGCTGGTCGCGCCCTTCCCTTCGTCCATCCTGTTCTGCCTGTTGCATGTCACACCGCGCGAAGCCACCGGATGAGGATCTCGTAATAACGTCCTTCTGCGCCGGAGGCTCCCGCCGTGCGGGCGGTGCGCGGTGTTCTGTGGTGCGGGCCTAGTTCCGCCTGTCCCTGCCGTCCTCCTCGATCACCACGTGATCGGCGACGAAGGCGCCGCGCTGGCCCATCGGCCGCGGTGGCCCGCGTGTCGTGTCGACGTCCGTCTGGTACTCCATCTCCGCATTCAGCCGGGCGCCGAGCAGCACGATGAGCGAGCCCAG
>NZ_JBZSYN010000024.1:0-6221 GCF_058622915.1 Thermohalobaculum sp.
CCCTCCATCTCGGCAACGAGCGTGAGCAGGATGCAGCCCGATCCGGTGCCGAGGTCGAGAACCGTCTCGTAGGGCTGCGCCATCGCCGCCTCTACCAGAAGCTCGGTCTCGGGCCGCGGGTCGAGCACGTCCGCGGTGACGCGGAAGGGGCGGCCCCAGAAGAGGCGCACGCCGATGATCTGGGAGACCGGCACCCTGCCCTCGCGCGCCGCCACCGCCTGCTCGAACTGCGCCACCTCGGCCGAGGTGGCGGGATCGGCCAGCCCCGCGGCCAGCGCCGGGCCGTCGAGCCCCGCCGCCCAGCGGTAGAGCAGCCGCGCGTCGCGCGCCGCGTCGGGTACCCCGGCGGCGGCAAGCCGGGCGGCGGCCCGGGCGATGAGCCGGGCGCGGGGGACGCTCACCCCTCCATCTCCGCCAGCTTGGCGGCCTGATCGGCGGCGATCAGCCCGTCGATCAGCTCGTCGAGATCGCCTCCCAGCACGTCGTCGAGCCGGTAGAGCGTCAGCCCGATGCGGTGGTCGGTGACGCGGCCCTGCGGGAAGTTGTAGGTGCGGATGCGCTCGGAGCGGTCGCCCGAGCCGACCTGGCCCTTGCGCGCGGCGGCGCGGGCCTCGGCCGCTTGGCGGCGCTCGAGGTCATAGAGCCGGGCGCGCAGCACCGCCATGGCCCGCGCCCGGTTCTGGTGCTGCGACTTCTCCGACGCGGTGACCACGATGCCGCTCGGGATGTGGGTCAGGCGCACGGCCGAGTCGGTGGTGTTGACGTGCTGGCCGCCGGCGCCCGAGGAGCGCATGGTCTCGATGCGCAGGTCGGCGGGCGCGATCTCGATGTCCACCTCCTCGGCCTCGGGCAAGACGGCGACGGTGGCGGCCGAGGTGTGGATGCGGCCCCCCGCCTCGGTCACGGGCACGCGCTGCACGCGGTGCACGCCGCTCTCGAACTTGAGCCGCGAGAACACGCCCCGGCCGCGGATCGCCGCGACCGCCTCGCGGATGCCGCCGAGCTCGGAGTCCTGCTCGGCGAGGATCTCGGCCTTCCAGCCCCGCGCCTCGGCATAGCGCAGATACATGCGCAGCAGGTCGGCGGCGAACAGCGCCGCCTCCTCGCCGCCGGTGCCCGGACGGATCTCGATGATCGCGGCGCGCTCGTCGTCGGCGTCCCTGGGCAGGAGCGCGCGGAGCACCGCGTCCTCGAGCGCGGGCAGGCGCGCCTCGAGCGCCGCCACCTCCTCCTCGGCCAGCGCGCGCATGTCCGGGTCGTCGAGCATCTCGCGCGCGGCACAGAGCTCGGCCTCGGTGCGCTGCCACTCGCGGATGGTGCCGACCACCGGCTCGAGCGCGGCATAGTCGCGGCCCAGCCGGGCGATCTCGGCCGGCTCGGTCTCGGTGTTCATGCGCGCCGCGACAAAGGCGAAGCGGTCGAGAATCTCCTGCATGCGCTGGATCGGGATCATGGCATGGCCCTGTGCCGCGCCGGGCGCACGGCGTCAAGCAGTCGTTTGAGCGGGGGCGCGCCCGGGTATATAAGGGATGCATGGTCAGGCGCATCGCGGGATCGGCGTTTGTGGCGGCTTGGGCGGCGCTGGCGCTTGCGCCGGGACCGGCCGCGGCGGGCGGGCCGATGCCGAACCCCAACTACACGCCGCATCCGCCGAAGCCGGGCTACAGCTATCCCCCGTGCTATTGCACCGACAGCGACGGCAAGCGCGTCGAGATGGGCCAGACGACGTGCCTGAAGATCGGCTCGCGCCGCGTGTTCGCGCGCTGCGAGATGTCGGTGAACAACCCGACCTGGCGCTACCAGACCGAGGGCTGCCCGGGCGTCTGATCCGGACCTCTCGGGGGCTGGCGCACCCCGCCCCGCGCGCCTAAGTAAGGGATCGGTAGCCCGACCCGGCGGCGCCCTTGACGCCGCGGAGCGCTGCGGCTAGACACGCAAGCTGCTGCGCCGGGCCCGATTCCGCAGGCTGGAATGCCGTGGAATCAAGGGCTTAGGTGGGGGATAGTTTAACGGTAGAACAGCGGACTCTGACTCCGTCAGTCCAGGTTCGAATCCTGGTCCCCCAGCCAGCCAAAACGAAGCCAGGCAAAACGAACTTTGCCCGCGGCGGGGCGCCTCGCCGGCGATCTTGCATTGCCTGACCTCGTCGCGCTGCATTAGTCTGGCGCGGGGAGCATTGGGAGAAACATCATGATGTTTCACGGCTCCTTCGTCTACGCGACCGAAGATCGAGACACGGTGCATCGGCGCTTCAAGGAGACGGGCGCCCCGCCACCGCCAGGTGTGGAGATGGTCGGGCGATGGCACAGCGTCACGGGCAATGGCGGCTTTTTCCTGGCCGAGACTGACGATCCGGTTGCCCTGTGCCGCTGGATGCAGGACTGGACCGACCTGATCGAGTTCGAAGTGGTGCCGGTGGTGACCGACGAGCAAGCCAACGAAGTGATCGGCTGACCTGTCAGTTCGATCACCGCGACAAGGGCCCCCGCCTCTGGGCGAGGGCCGCTTCGGCCCCCGTTCGGGTACGGACCCGACCTGGCAGCGACGACTTAGCCGCGCGACGCCGCGGCCGATGCCGGCAGGCTAGTGCTTCCTGACCGTTTTCAGGTAGGCCAGCACGTCGTCAACCTGTGCCGCGGTGAGCTTACCGTTCCATCGCGGCATGATCTTGTCGAGTTCTTCGCCATCCTCGTCCTTGCCGAACAGGATCGCGCGCCGCAAGAGATCGTCGTTCTCCTTGTACTGCTTCTCCAGCTCGGGCGACTGCAGATCCGCCGATTTGGCGTCGCCCAGCACGACGCCCCCCGAGGCGTCCGGCTTGTGGCAGACAGCACAATTGGACATGAAGATGCTCTTGCCGGCAGCCACGTTGCCCCCAGCCGCCGCCGGCGGCGTCGAACAGGCCAGTGCGCCGAGGACGAGCACGGGCGCGGCCACGAGCAGCGGCCGCCCGGGGAGCAATGCAAAGACCATTTGTTTCCCTCCGGATTGACTGCCCATCCTTGTCGGGCGCGCCCGTCAGGCCGTCAAGTATCAACGGTGTCGCATACCGATGGCTGCGATGTCGCAGTGCCGTCGATGGAGTGGCCGGGAGTCGACGGTCCGGCCCGTACGGCTGTGACAGCCGGCGACGCCGCAGGGGCGAAGCCGGGCCTGCCGGACGGGCGGAAATGCGCCAAAAAGCCAGGGAGCGACCGCTGCAGTCGCTCGATCGAGAGATTTGACGGGCAGATGCCGGCTCTCGCCGCTCGACCGGGACGTGGGCTGGCAAATCGGTGTGCGGGCCGTCTCCCATGCGAGACCGCCCTCGGGCGCCTCCGTCCCGGCGGCGCCGGGCGCGCGGCTGGCGCCGCCCGGGTCAGCGGTCGCCCCCGGTCGTGCCGAAGCCGGCGCCGGCGACGCGGTATTCGTCGCGCGGCGGGCTGAAGATGTCGAGGATCACGGCGCCCTCGGGGCCGGCGGTGAAGCCGTGCTCGACGCCCCCCGGCGTGCGCCAGAAATCGCCCTTGCGCACGGCGTGCTCGACCCCGTCCTGCAGGCGCACGCCGCTGCCCTCCAAGAGCACGCCCCACTGCTCCTGCGGGTGCGCGTGCACGCGCCCGGCCTTGTTGGGCTCGGCGCGCACCACCGAGAGCATGGCCCGCTCGCCGGGGAAGATCCGGGTCTCCAGCCCCTCGGCCAGCGTGCGCCGGATGCCCTGGGCCAGGTCGTCGAGATTGAAGAAGAGTTGCTCGCTCATGTCTGTCTCCGCTGGTTTCGATTCGCCCTTCCAGCCGGCGCTGCGCCCTCGGCAGCCGAGCCGCCCGCGGGCCGGCCCCGCGCGGGGCTCACTTGATAAGGCCGATCTCATGCGAGAGCGCCTGGATCGAGGCAACGGAATTGGCCACGAAGGTCTGGAAATCGGCGCCGCTGAGATCGAGCGGCGCCAGGTCGTTCTGCTTCATGATCTTTTTCCACTCGTCGGAGGCATAGACCTTGTCCACCGCCTCGACCCAGAACTTGTAGGCGTCGTCGCTCATGCCGCCGGGGGCATAGAAGCCGCGCCAGTTGGCGCCGATCACGTCGATGCCCTGCTGCCTGGCCGTGGGCACATCCTTGTAGACACCGCCCAGGCGCTGGGGTGAGAGCACGGCGATCACCCGGATGTCGCCTGATTCCACGAAGCCCCGGGTCTGGGAGGCGTCGCCCGAGAAGGCCTGCACCGAGCCGGCGAGCAGTTGGGTGATCGCGGCGTCGGCGCCCTTGAAGGCGACGTACCTGATCTTGCGCAGGTCGGTGATGCCGGCCTTCTTGGCCACAAGCAGGACCTTCAGATGGTCCCAGCCGCCGACCGCCGAGCCGCCGGCGATCGAGATCGAGCCCGGGTCCTTCCTGATCCGGTCGAACAGCTCGGGCAGCGTCTTGATCGGGCTCGACCCCGCGACCGCGATGACGCCGTAGTCGGCGCCGATGCTGGCCACCCAGCGCACCTGCTGCATGGTGTTGCCCCGATAGGCGCCCTGCGCCAGCCGCGTGGCGGTGGCCGCGGAGGCCGCGACGATCAGGTTGTTGTCGTCGTTGCGGTTGCTGACAACCTCGGCGAAGGCGTCGGCGCCGCCGCCGCCGGCCATGTCGGTGACCTGCACGGTGCCCTTCACGAGGCCCAGATCCTGCATGGTCCTGCCGACCTCGCGGCAGGTGAAGTCCCAGCCGCTACCGGCGTTCGACGGCGCGATGCATTCGGGGTTGTGGGGCTCGAATGCCGCGGCCGGCGCCGCGTGCGCGAGGCAGGCAAGCACCACCGCCGCAAGGGCATTGCGGGCCAGGGACAGTGTGTTCATGGGGTCCCTCCGATGGTCTGGCACGCCCCGGATTGACGCGGCCGCGCAACGCTATTGGCCGGGACGCGGCAACACAAGACGGCCGCGCGCAGGTCGCCCCGGTGCCGCGTCAGGCGGCGCGCACGCCGATCTGGCGCAGCGCCTCCTCGAGCGCCGCCCGCGTCACCGGCTTGGACACCAGGGGCACGCGCCAGAACCGCTCGGGCACGTCGGCATAGCTGTAGCCGCTGGCCATGACGAAGGGCACGCCGCGGCGCTGGAGCATATCGGCGAGGGGCCACACGCCCTCGGCGCCGAGACCGATGTCGAGAATGGCGGCGTCGAGCTCGGCCTCCTGCGCGAGGCACATTGCCGGATCGAGCTTTCCCGCCGGGCCGAGGGCGGTGCAGCCGCACTCCTCGACGAGGCGCGCGAGGTCCATCGCGACCACCGGGTCGTCTTCGACGATGAGCACACGCGCGGGTGTGCGGGACATTCTCCTCCTCCTAGAGGCCGACCCCACCCGAGAATCGCCGAAACGGCGTTTCCAAGCAACTCCAAGCAAGAGGTTGCTCCACCTGATAAAACGGCCGGGCACGGGAAAAGGTTCCCGCGCCGCCGGCGCCCAGCCGCCGCCGGCCCCCGGACCGGCGGCGCCGCGATCACGGGCTGACGACGCCCAGGCCGATCAGGCCTGAGAGAATCAGGTAGCCCGCGACGATGTAGTTCAGAAGCCGCGGCCAGATCAGGATCCCCGCGCCGCAGGCGATGGCGACGACGGGCTGCAGGCTGGTCAGCGTGATGGTCATGGGTCCGGCTCCTCCCCGGTCAGCTCCTCCCCGGTCAGCTCCTCCCCGGTCAGCTCCTCCCCGGTCAGCTCCTCTCCGGTCAGCTCCTCTCCGGTCAGCTCCTCCCCGGTCAGGCGGGCGCATGCGGTGGAACGCCGCGGGGCTTGCCACGGTTCCACCCGGCCTGTCCAGCCGGGCGCCCGGGCCGGACTGCTGCGGCCAGGCGATGGACGCCCGAAGGCCGGTGGCTTACTAGGGACAGACACAAGGGGCCCGGCGCCAGCCCTGCCCGCGCACCAGACGTCGCGTCGGGACCGGGCCGCACAAGGGGAGACCAGATGGGACCGCTGGCCGATTTCGCCGTTCGCTACGCCCTGTTCGCGGCGCTGGTCCTGCTCACGGTCGCCTCGGCCATCCTCTCGGCCGAAAGCTCGGGCTGGCTGATCCCGCTGGCGGTGGCCGGGGCGCTCAGCCTCTTGGGCGTGTGGGACATGGTGCAGACCCGGCACACGCTGATGCGCAACTATCCGGTGGTCGCCTATGTGCGCTGGATCATGGAGGCGCTGCGCCCCTATCTGCGCCAGTACATCGTCGAGAGCGACCTGAGCGGCCGGCCGATCCCGCGCGAGTCGCG
>NZ_JBZSYN010000025.1:0-23655 GCF_058622915.1 Thermohalobaculum sp.
ACCCTCGCGCCTTCATCGACTTCCATTCGCCTTCCAGCGGCATGCGCCAGCAGCGGATCATGCGGCTGATCGGGCTGCCGGGCGAGCGGGTCCAGATGCGCGGAGGCGCCGTCTACATCGACGGGCAACGCGCGCGGATGGAGCAAATCGCCACCAGAACGATCGAGAAGGCGCCGCCGGGGCGCGGGGCGCCCCTTCCCTACTGCCTGAACGATCCGGTCAAGGTCTACGGCAAGTGCCGGCAGGAACTGTGGCGCGAGACCCTGCCCGACGGCACCTCCGAAGTCGTCATCAACAGCCGCCACCGCATCGGCGTGGCACGTCTGTCGGGCGCCGATAGCGGCGACGACACGACCATGTTCACAGTGCCCAAAGGCTATGTCTTCGTCATGGGCGACAACCGCGACCACGCGGTCGACAGCCGCTTTCGCCGGCACGGCATGGTGCCGATCGAGAACCTGCGCTACCGGGTCTGGCTGGTGCATACCTCGATCGACCGCACGGCGCGCCTGCCCTACCCGCGCTGGTCGCGCTTCTTCCTGAAGGTTCATTGATGGGGCCCCCGCGGCGCGCGTCCCGCCCGGCGGCGCTCCGCTACCTGGCAGAGGCGCTGGACCACCGCTTCGCCGCAGCGGAGTTGCTCGAGCAGGCGGTGACGCATCCCTCGGCCGCCTCGTCGACGCGCCCCAACAACCAGCGGCTCGAGTTCCTCGGCGACCGGGTGCTGGGGCTGGTGATCGCCGAAGCGCTGCTCGAGGCCTACCCGCACGAGGAGGAAGGCGCGCTGGCGCCCCGGCTCAACGCCCTGGTGCGGCGCGAGACGTTGGCCGAGGTGGCCGAGGAGCTTTCGCTCGGCAGCTACCTGCGCCTGGGGCGATCCGAGGCGACCAGCGGCGGACGCCGGAAGAAGGCGATCCTGGCCGACGCCATGGAGGCGGTGATCGCCGCGCTCTATCTCGACGGCGGCCTGCCGGCGGCGCGCCGCCTGGTGCTGGCCCGCTGGGCGCGGCGGATCGCGGCGCCCGAGACGGCGCCAACGGACGCCAAGACCCGGCTGCAGGAATGGGCCCAGGGCCGCGGCATGGCGCCCCCGGCCTACACCGTGACCTCGCGCGAGGGGCCCGACCACGCGCCGCACTTCACCATAGAGGCCAGCATCGAGACCGGCGAGCGGGCCCCCGGCGAGGCCACCTCGAAGAAGCAGGCCGAGCAGGCCGCCGCCAGGGCCCTGTTGGCGCAGCTGGGGCTGGACGCCGACCTGCATGGCTGACCTGCCGACCCACTGCGGCTTCGTCGCCGTGATCGGCGAGCCGAATGCGGGCAAGTCCACCCTGGTCAACGCCATGGTCGGAACCAAGGTGTCGATCGTCACGCACAAGGTGCAGACCACGCGCTTTCGCATCCGCGGCATCGCGCTCGAGGGCGCGAGCCAGCTGATCTTCGTCGACACGCCCGGCCTGTTCCGCCCGCGCCGGCGCTTGGACCGGGCGATGGTCGCGGCGGCCTGGTCCGGCGTGCAGGATGCGGACATCGTGGTCCTCATGGTCGAGGCACAGCGGGGCCTCACCGCAGGCGTAGAGGCGATCCTCGACGGCCTCGACGCCCACATTGGCAAGGGCGGGACGCTGGCGCTGGCGATCAACAAGATCGACCGGGTAAAGCGCCCCGGACTGCTGGCGCTGGCGGCCGAGTTGAACGCCCGGCGCGCCTTCGCCGAGACCTTCATGATCTCGGCGCTCGATGGCGACGGCACCGCCGGGCTGCGCCGCTGGCTGGCCGGTGCCGTGCCGCGGGGCCCGTGGCTCTACCCGGCCGATCAGGTCGCGGACCTGTCCATGCGCATGATCGCCGCCGAGGTCACGCGCGAGAAGCTGACGCTGCGGCTGCACCAGGAGCTGCCCTACCAGGCGACCGTCGAGACCGAGAGCTGGGAGGAGAAGAAGGACGGCTCGGTGCGCATCGGGCAGATCGTCTACGTGGGACGTGCCGGCCACAAGGGGATCGTGCTGGGCGAGCGCGGCCACACCATCCGACAGATCGGCGCCGCGGCGCGCGAGGAAATCGCCGCGATCCTGGGCCGGCCCGTCCACCTGTTCCTCACGGTGAAGGTGCGGCCCGACTGGCAGGACGAGCCCGAGCGCTACCGCGCGCTCGGCCTCGACTTCTCCGGGACCTGAGCGATGGCCTGGGGCGCAGGACCGCGGCTGACCACCGAGGTCTGGGTCTCGGCCTATCTCGCGCGGCTGGCGCAGGAGGGCATTTACGCCCACGTCGCACGCAAGGGCGACGGCACGGCCGGGGCCGTAGCGGTCAAGGTGGCGCAGATGGACGGCCGCGCCTCCTTCTTCACCCGCGTCTTCGGGCCCGAGGGCGACCGGGTCTGGGCGGCGCAGCTCGAGGGCGCGCCCGAGGCCAGGGTGGACGAGGCGCTGGCCCGCCAGCGCCGCTATGATCCCGACCTGTGGATCATCGAGATCGAGGACCCGCGCGGCCGCCACCTGCTCGACGCGCCGGGTTTGGCGGAATAGCGCGGGCGGAATACCCTTGCCGCGCAGATTGGCGCAAAGGCGATGGACTGGCACGACGAAGGCATCCTGCTGGCGGTGCGCCCGCATGGCGAGTCGAGCGTCATCATCGAGGCGCTGACCCGCGCGCATGGCCGTCATGCCGGGCTCGTCCATGGCGGGCAGAGCGCGCGGCTCGCGCCCGTGCTGCAGCCCGGGGCGCAGCTCGCGCTGGAATGGCGCGCCCGGCTGGCCGAGCATCTGGGGCACTATCGCGTCGAGCCTGTGCGCGCGCGCGCCGCCGCGATCATGGGCGACCGCGCGGCGCTGGCGGCGCTCAACGCGTTAGGCGCGCTGGCGATCGCCTTCCTGCCCGAGCGCGAGCCGGATGCTCCGCTCTATGACGAAACGCTGGCGCTCGCGGACGCGCTGGCAGCACACGCCTGGGACTGGCCCGCCCTCTATGCCCGCTGGGAGCTCTCGCTGCTTGCCGCGCTCGGCTTCGGGCTGGACCTCGCCCGCTGCGCCGCCACCGGCGAGCGCGAGGACCTCGCCTTCGTCTCGCCCCGCAGCGGCCGCGCGGTGTCGCGCCGGGCCGGCGCGGCCTGGGCCGACCGGATGCTGCCCCTGCCGGAGTTCCTGCTGGGCCGGGGCGCGCCCGACATCGCCGCCGTGCGCGCCGCGCTCAGGACCACCGGGCATTTCCTCGAGACCCGGGCCTGCCCCGCCTTCGAGCGCGAGGCCCTGCCCGAGGCCCGCGCCCGCCTGGTGCGGCTGCTCGAGCGCCATGCCATGGCGGCACCACAACCGCAGTACGGTGACCCGAAATGACTTATCTATATAAATCAACATGTTAAGCATGTGTCCACGCGTGGACACGCGATCCCGGCCGCTTCGCGCCCGCCCCGCGGCGGTGGACGGAGGGCGGCGATTCCGGTTAGACGGGTGGCCGCCGGGGCGATGAGTCCCTAACTGAGGGCCAAAGGCCCCGCTATTCGGCCCCCTGAGGAGCGCCAATGTCCGAACGCCCGCCACTGACCCTCTACCTCGCCGAGCCGCGCGGCTTCTGCGCCGGCGTGGTGCGCGCCATCGACATCGTCGAGATGGCGCTGGAGAAATGGGGCGCGCCGGTCTATGTGCGCCACGAGATCGTGCACAACCGCCGCGTGGTCGAGGACCTGCGCGCCAAGGGCGCCGTGTTCGTCGAGGAGCTGAACGAATGCCCCGACGACCGCCCGGTGATCTTCTCGGCGCACGGCGTGCCCAAGACGGTGCCCACCGAGGCGCACCGGCGCAACATGATCTATGTCGATGCCACATGCCCGCTGGTCTCGAAGGTGCATGTCGAGGCCGAGCGCCACCACGAGATGGGGCGCCAGATCGTCATGATCGGCCATTCCGGGCACCCCGAGACCATCGGCACCATGGGCCAGCTCCCGCCCGGCGAGGTCATCCTGGTCGAGACGGTGGAGGACGTCGCCCGCATCCAGCCGCGCGACCCCGAGAGGCTGGCCTATATCACCCAGACCACGCTCTCGATCGACGACACCGCCGCGGCGGTCGAGGCGCTCAGGGCCCGCTTCCCGGCGATCGTCGGGCCGCACAAGAAGGACATCTGCTACGCCACCACCAACCGGCAGGAGGCGGTCAAGGCGATGGCCCACGAGATCGACGCCCTGATCGTTGTGGGCGCGCCGAACTCCTCGAACTCGCGCCGCCTGGTCGAGGTCGGCCGCGCCGCCGGCTGCGGATATGCCGAGCTGGTGCAGAACGCCGCCGAGATCGACTGGCGCGCGCTCGAAGGCGCCCGCGCCATCGGCGTCACCGCCGGCGCCAGCGCCCCGGAGGTTCTGGTCGATGACGTCATCGCCGCCTTCCGCGGCCGCTATGAGGTGAGCGTGAAGCCGGTGGTGACGGCGCAGGAGAACGTCAGCTTCAAGGTGCCGCGCGTGTTCCGCGAAGCCTCCTGAGCCGGCGCCGTGCCCGAGCTCTTCGCCTACACCGACGGCGCCTGCTCGGGCAATCCGGGCCCGGGCGGCTGGGGCGTGGTGCTTCAGGCGCGCGACGGCGACAGGCTGGTGCGGGCGCGCGAACTCAGCGGCGCCGAGCCGCAGACCACCAACAACCGCATGGAGCTGATGGCCGCGATCGCGGCGCTCGAGGCACTGAGCCGCCCCTCCCAAATCGCCATCGTCACCGATTCGGTCTACCTGCGCACCGGCATCACCCGGTGGATCCACCGCTGGAAGCAGAACGGATGGAGGACCGCGGGCAGGACCCCGGTGAAGAACGCCGATCTGTGGGCGCGGCTTGACGCCGCCGCCGCCCGGCACAAGGTAGAATGGCATTGGATCAAGGGCCATGCCGGCCACGAGCAGAACGAGCGCGCCGACCGTCTGGCACGGGCCGAGATCAAGGCGCTGAAGCGCGCGGCCGCGGACAGCTTGACCGCGGCGGCGGATGCGCCTCATTTAGCGCCAGACCCGGAAACGGAATCCTGAACCCGGAGGAGCCCCGATGTTCGATCTCACCGCGAGAAACCTGCTCGAGGGCCGCGCCTACGTAAACGGCGAATGGCTCAAGGGCGCGAAGACCTTTCCCGTCACCAATCCGGCGACCGGCGAGGAGATCATCCAGTGCGCCGACCTCACCCGCGCCGACACCAAGCGCGCGGTCGACGCCGCCTATGCCGCCTTCCCCGCCTGGTCCGCCAAGACCGGGAAGGAGCGCGCCGCGATCCTGCGGCGCTGGTTCGAGCTGATCATGGAGAACGCCGACGACCTTGCCCGGCTGCTCACCGCCGAGCAGGGCAAGCCGCTGGCCGAGGCCAAGGGCGAGATCGTCTACGGTGCCAACTTTATCGAGTGGTTCGCCGAGGAGGCCAAGCGCGTCTACGGCGACACCATTCCCGGCCACCAGGCGGACAAGCGCATCGTCATCCTCAAGCAGCCCGTGGGCGTCGTGGGCGCCATCACGCCGTGGAACTTCCCCAACGCCATGATCACCCGCAAGGTCGCGCCGGCGCTCGCCGTCGGCTGCACCGTGGTGATCAAGCCCGCCAAGCAGACGCCGCTCTCGGCCACGGCGCTGGCCGTGCTGGCCGAGAAGGCCGGCTTCCCCAAGGGCGTGTTCAACATGATCACCTCGACGGACGCGCGCGGCGTCGGCGAGGAACTGTGCACCAACGACCAGGTGCGCAAGATGACCTTCACCGGCTCGACCGAGGTCGGCCGCATCCTGATGCGCCAGTGCTCGGACCAGATCAAGAAGGTCAGCCTCGAGCTCGGCGGCAACGCGCCCTTCATCGTGTTCGACGACGCCGACCTCGACAAGGCGGTCGAGGGCGCGATCATGTGCAAGTTCCGCAATGCCGGCCAGACCTGCGTCTGCGCTAACCGCATCTACGTGCAGTCGGGCGTCTACGACGCCTTCGCCGAGAAGCTGACCAGGGCGGTCGGCAAGCTCAAGGTGGGCGACGGTTTCGCCGAGGGCGTGACCACCGGCCCGCTGATCGACGAAGCCGGCCTCGCCAAGGTCAAGGAGCACGTGGCCGACGCCACCGGCAAGGGCGCCGAGGTCATCGCCGGCGGCCAGCCGCACGAGCTGGGGCGCACTTTCTACCAGCCCACCGTGCTGGTCGGCGTCACGCAGGACATGCTGTGCGCCCGCGAGGAGACCTTCGGCCCCGTCGCTCCGCTGTTCAAGTTCGAGACGGACGCGGACGTGGTTAAGATGGCCAACGACACCGAGTTCGGACTGGCCAGCTACTTCTATGCCAAGGACCTGACACGGGTCTGGAAGGTGGCCGAGGCGCTCGAATACGGCATCGTCGGCATCAACACCGGCATCATCTCGACCGAGGTGGCGCCCTTCGGCGGCGTCAAGCATTCCGGGCTGGGCCGCGAGGGCTCGAAATTCGGCATCGAGGACTTCCTCGAGATCAAGTATCTGTGCATGGGAATCTGAGCCCGGACCGGCACCGCCCGGCATGAGCGGCGAGACCGATCTCGACCGGCTGCTCGCCGGCATGGACCCCGAGCTTCGGCCCGGGGTCTATGTTTTCGCAACGCTTGCGCCCGGCGTCCCCGCGCCCGACGGGCTCACACCCGTCATGCAGTTCCGCGAGGCCGAGGGCACGACCCTGGTCGTCGAGCGCGACGCCGCTGCGGCGGCAGGGATCGAGGCGGCCTTCCCCGCGCGCATGATCACGCTGCGCGTGCACTCCTCGCTCGAGGCGGTGGGCTTCCTGGCGCGGATCACGACATCTCTCGCCGAAGCGGGGATCAGCGTGAACCCGGTCTCGGCCTTCCACCACGACCACCTGTTCGTCCCGGCGGACCGGGCCGGGGAGGCGCTCGCTTTGCTTCGGGGGCTTGCGAGGGCGGCGGGTGGCGGCTGACCCCGCGGGGCAAATCGGCCCCCGGCCAAGCCGCAGCCGGCGACTGCCGATCTCCGCCGCGGGTCCATGGACCAAAAAAATCCGTCCAAACTGAAATGCCTTCGATTTCAATGGGTTGTGAGGTGTCCAAATTTGGACGCGCGAATCCGGCCTGAAAACGACCGCTCCTGAGCCCGTCATCCGCCCGGCCTCGCACCCGGCAGACGGCGCCTCAGCCGAGCCGCGATCCCGCCGGGACGGCGAAGCCGCGCAGGAAGGTGGCCGCGTCCATCGGGGCCTTGCCGGCGCGCTGGAGCCGCGCGAGGCGCAGCGCGCCGTCGCCGCAGGCAACCAGGAGTTCGTCGTCGAGCACGGTGCCGGGCGGCCGCTCGCCCGGCTCGGGCCGGGCCAGCAGCACCTTGACCCGTTCCCCCGCGATCGCGCACCAGGCGCCCGGAAACGGGCTGAGGCCGCGGATCTGCGCATCGAGCACGGCGGCCGGGTGGCTCCAGTCGATGCGCGCCTCGGCCTTCTCGATCTTGCGGGCGTAGGTGACGCCGACCTCGGCCTGTGGTGTCGCCTGCGCCTCCCCGGCCTCGATGGCGGCGAGCGTTCGCACCATGAGCGCCGCCCCCATGGCCGCCAGCCGGTCATGCAGGGTGCCGGCGGTGTCCTCGGGCCCGATGGGCAGGCGCTCGCAGGCATAGACCGGCCCGGTGTCGAGGCTCTCCTCGACCTGCATGACGCACACTCCCGTCTCGGCATCGCCGGCCATGATCGCCCGCTGGATCGGTGCGGCGCCCCGCCAGCGCGGCAACAGCGAGGCATGCAGGTTGAGACAGCCGAGCCGCGGCGCCTCCAGCGCCGCCACCGGCAGGATCTGCCCATAGGCGACCACGATCGCGGCATCGAGGCCGAGGCCGGCGAAGCCGGCCGGCACCTCCGCGTCACGAAAGTCTTCCGGCGCCTCCACGGACAGACCCAGCGTCTCGGCCGCGCGCTGCACCGGCGAGGGGCGCGGCGCCTGGCCCCGACCGCCCCGCCGCACCGGCTGGGTGTAGACGCGAACGATCTCGTGCCCGGCCTCGGCCAGGGCCTGCAGCGTCGGAACCGCGAAGTCGGGGGCGCCGAGGAAGGCGAGACGCATCTGGTCCCGCCCCGTCCTCACTCGGCGGCGGTGCGCGCCCGCGCCCGCTCGCGCTTGAGCTTCTTCATCTTCGAGGTGATCATCTGCCGGCGCATCGGGCTGAGATAGTCGATGAACAGCTTGCCGTTCAAGTGATCGATCTCGTGCTGCACGCAGGTGGCACCCAGGCCGGTGAAGTGGCGTTCTTCCTCCCCGCCCGCGCGGTTGAGAAATCGCACGCGCACCTCCGCCGGTCGCGTGATCGGCGCATAGACGTCGGGGACCGAAAGGCACCCCTCCTCGTGCTCGTGCAATTCGTCCGAAGCCCAGACCACCTCGGGGTTTGCGAGGCGCAGCGGCTCGGGCGGCTCGTCGTCGCCCTTGGCGACGTCCATCACCAGCACGCGCTTCATGACGCCGATCTGCGGCGCCGCCAGTCCGATGCCGGGCGCGTGATACATGGTCTCGAGCAGGTCATCCATCAGCGCGCGCACCCCGTCGTCGACGCTTTCGACGGAAGCGGCGCGCTTCTTCAGCCGCGGGTCGGGATGGATGAGGATCGGCCGGATCATGCGGCTAGCACCTAAGCGGCAGACGGTCGAAATGCAAGCGGCGCAGGAACATGCCGTCGGCGCGATTGACCGGTATGGTGCGCGGATTTAGGTTGCGCCGATCCCCGCCTGCTTTCGCTCAGGAGACAGACGATGAGTTTTCTCATCCAGCCCATGCCCCTTGCCCGCCCAAACCGTTGTCAGCTATTCGGACCAGGCTCGCGGCCCGCGATCTTCGAGAAGATGGCGGCGAGCGCGGCGGATGTGGTGAACCTCGACCTCGAAGACGCCGTCGCACCACCGGACAAGGCGGCGGCGCGCAGGAACATCATCGAGGCGATCAACGACGTCGATTGGGGACACAGGGCCGTCTCGGTCCGGATCAACGGGCTCGATACCGAGTACTGGTACCGCGACGTGGTCGAGCTCCTGGAGAACTGCGGCGAGCGGCTCGACCTGATCATGGTGCCGAAGATCGGCAATGCCCGCGACATCTACGCGGTCGACGCGCTGATCACCGCGATCGAGCGGGCCAAGGGGCGGAAAAAGCGCCTCGGGCTCGAGGGCATCATCGAGACCGCCGCCGGCCTGGTCAACGTCAACGAGATCGCGGCAGCCAGCCCGCGACTGCAGGCCCTGAGCCTCGGGGCGGCGGACTATGCGGCCTCGATGGGCATGGCGACGACCGGCATCGGCGGAACGCAGGAGCACTACTACATGCTCGCGGACCGGCGCGGCGAGACGGACGAGCGCGCGCGGCACTACGGGGACCCGTGGCACCACCCCACGGTTGCCATCGTCGCCGCCTGCCGGGCGCACGGCATACTCCCCGTGGACGGCCCCTTCGGCGATTTCTCGGATGAGGAAGGCTTCCGCGCGCAGGCGCGGCGCGCCGCGACGCTGGGCATGGTTGGCAAGTGGGCCATCCATCCCAAGCAGGTGGCGTTGGCGAACGAGGTCTTTACCCCCTCGGAGGAGATGGTCGCCCAGGCTCAAAGGATCATCGCCGCCATGGAGATGGCCCAGGCCGAGGGTGCCGGGGCCGTGACGCTGGACGGCCGGCTGATCGACCTCGCCTCGATCCGCCAGGCCCAGGTGATCGTGCGCCAGGCGGAGCTGATCAGGCGCGGAGCTTAGGTCGGCGCGCGCAGCTCAGGGGTGCGGTCATTGGCGGCGCCGGCGAGCGCAGGGGCGGAGCCCTTTGCGCATTAGCCGACGGCCGAACCCCTATAGCGCGGCGCCGGCTGCGCGCCGAGGCCGCCGCTGAAGACCGCATGACGGGCGGCGCGCTCGGCAGCGATGAGCGTCGCGTCGCCCAGGGCCGGGGCGCAGATCACCTCGCCGAGGGAGAGCGCTGCCAGCGACGCTGCGACCAGGTCCACCGGCTCCATGACGGGCACATTGGGGCGCAGCTTCGGCTCGCCGTCGACATCGTGGAACTCCGTGCGCACGACGCCGGGACAGAGCGACTGCACCCTGACCCCGGTGCCCTCCAGCTCAACCGACAGAAGCTCGGTGAAGGCGTTGACAAAGGCCTTGCTGGCCGCATAGACGGCGCGCTTGGGAAGGAAAGGCTGGGTCATGCCGGCGCTGAAGCCCAGCATCGACGCGACATTGATAATGGTGCCGGCGCCGCGGGCCAACATGGCGGGCAGGACGGCCCGGCTGAGCCGCACCACCGCCGTGGCCTGCACCCGGATCTGCTCGTCCGCGCGATCGGGGTCGAGCTCGACGAAGGGCACGTAGGTCTGGAACCCGGCATTGTTGACCAGCAACGCGAGGTCGCCGGCGGCGACGCGGCGCTCGACCCGGGCGAGGTCGCCGTCAACCGCGAGATCAGCGACCAGAACCTCGCATCTCGCGCCCTGCCCTGCCAGCTGGCCGGCCAGATCCTCCAGCCGCGCCCGCCGGCGGGCGACGAGCACCAGGTCATGCCCGTCGCAGGCGAGCTTCTCGGCGAAGGCACGGCCGATGCCCGACGAGGCGCCGGTCACCAAGGCAACGGGACGGGGTGCGGGATCGGCCATGGGCGCGCTCTCCGAAAATCGCGCGGGGCGCTGGGCCAAGGCAGGGCGCGCCGCGCCAAGGACGCAACAATGCACAAGCATGCCGCCGATCGGCCGCCGCTTCAATGCGGATCTGACACGAGGAGGGCCTGCCGAGCCCAGCGTGAGGTCCGTGGTGATGCCGGGGGCGGCGAGCTGCGCGAGCGGCGCGTCCGGCGTTGGATCTGAGATCATAGATCATGCGCCGGCGCGCGCGGTCGCAGCGGCTGGCAAACTGGTCGGCATCGCCTCGGTCCGCCAGGCCCAGGTCATCGTCGGCAAGGCCGAGTGAATCGGGCCCGAGGTTGGACGAAAGGGCTGACAGCACACGCTTCAAGCGACGCTTTCGGCGAGGCCGGAAGCGCCTGTCAAGTTGCATCCCGCCCGCAAATGCCCTAGTCGGGCGCGACAGCTTCGAGCGGCGCGATTGCGGGCCGAAGGAGACACGGACGCAGATGCAGAACTACCTCGACTTCGAAAAGGGGGTCGCCGAGCTCCAGGGCAAGGCCGAGGAGCTTCGCGCCATGGCGCGGCAGGATCCGAACCTGAAGATCGGACCCGAGGTCGACCAACTCGAGCACCGCGCCGCCGAGATGCTGCGCGAGACTTACAAGCAGCTCACCCCCTGGCAAAAATGCCAGGTGGCGCGGCATCCGAACCGCCCGCATGCGCGCGTCTACGTCGAGGCGCTCTTCTCCGAGTTCACGCCACTGGCGGGCGACCGCGGTTTCGCCGAGGACCACGCCGTGATCAGCGGGATCGCCCGCTTCCATGACCGCCCGGTGGTCGTCCTGGCCAACGAGAAGGGTGCCGACACCAAGACACGCCTCGAGCACAACTTCGGCATGGCCCGGCCCGAGGGCTATCGCAAGGCCGTGCGCCTGATGGAGATGGCCGACCGCTTCCGCCTGCCGGTCATCACGCTGGTGGACACGCCCGGAGCTTACCCAGGAAAGGGCGCCGAGGAGCGTGGCCAGGCCGAGGCGATCGCACGCGCCACCGATATGTGCCCCAAGGTTCATGCTCCGCTGATCTCTGTCGTGATCGGCGAGGGCGGCTCGGGGGGCGCCGTGGCGCTGGCCACGGCCAACCGGGCGATCATGCTCGAGCACTCCATCTATTCTGTGATCTCGCCCGAGGGGTGCGCCTCGATCCTGTGGAAGAACGCCGAGAAGATGCGCGAGGCGGCGGCCGCGCTGCGTCTGACCGCGCAAGATCTGCAGGCGCTGGGGGTGATCGACACCATCGTGCGCGAGCCGCTCGGCGGCGCTCAGCGCGATCCGAAGGCGGCAGTGGCCAGTGTCGAAGCGGCGATCGCCACCGCCCTGGAGGCACTGCGCGACCTCTCGGCGGCGCAGTTGCGGGCCGAGCGCCGGAAAAAGTTCGTGGCGATGGGCGAGACGGCGCTCTCTTGATCTCTCAGGCGGCCACCTGCTCGCCCAGTTCGCACGCTGCCTCGTCGCCCAGGCGATTCGAAGCGATTTCGATCGCGTCCTCCATCTGCCGCATGATGTCGGAGCGCGGAAGCCCCGGGTGCAGCACACCGAGGAACTCGACGACGGCAGTGCCGGGCCGCTTGACCATGCCCTTCTTCGGCCAGAACCATCCAACATTCGTCGCCGCCAGCGCCATCGGCAGGCCAAAGGCCTCGTAGGCCATGGCGGCGCCGCGACGATAGGGCTTGTAGCTGCCCGGCGGCACACGGGTTCCCTGCGGGTAGATCACCACCTGTCCGGTCCGGGCCTGCACCCGCTCGAGCCGCTGCATCATGGTCTGGCCCTCGCCACGCTTCTCCCGGCGGATCCAGATGCAGCCGACGCGCAGGGCGTAGAGACCGAATACGGGCGCCCAGACCAGCTCGCGCTTCATCACGAATCGAGGCTCGGGCAGAACATGGAACAACATCAGCACGTCGAGGATCGACTGGTGCTTCGCCGCCACCACGACCGGTGTTTTGGGGATCGGCCCGCGCCATTCCACGCGCAGACCGCATAGCCAGCGGGTCAGTGAGAAGGTTGCGCCGGTCCAAAGCTTCATCCAGCGCAGAGTCCAGGAACGGGACCACAGCACAACGGGCGCTCCGCAGATGCCCATTAGGCCCATCAGCCCGTAAATCAGCACCGTGTGAATCGCCGAGCGCAGCCACTGCATGGGCGGGTTTCCAACTCCTTCAGGCCGGCGCACCCCCGGCTCTGCGTGCACGTCGCGCCGCGGCGTTAGACGGCGCCATCACGCTGCTGTCAAGCCGCCCTCCGCCGGGCCTGCCTCGACGCCGCCAGGGAGAGTGTCGCCCGGCGCTATTCGCGCGCCGAGCGAACACCTGCGGTCCTTGCGGCACGTCTGACACGATTCCGCAACAATCAGGCCGTCTCGGTTGCTTGGAGTCTTGCCAAGACCGGTTTATACAAGGACACAGAATATGGCTCCAAGGGTTTGGAGGGTATGAATGATCGAGATTGTTTGTCCGTCATGCGGGGCACAGTACCAGGTGCCTGACGGCTCGATCGGGCCCGACGGGCGCAATGTGACCTGCTCGAAATGCTCTCACAAATGGCGCGCATATCCCGAGAACTCCGGCGAGGAGAGCCTGAGCTTGGCACATACGGAGGTCGCCGAATCGTCCGCGACGCGCTCCGAACCCGCGCCCGTCGAAGCGGCGGCCGAGCAGACTTCGCATGGAGCCTCGGCCGAGGTATCCGGGGCCGCTTCCATTGCGGGCGGCAGCCGCGAGCAGCAGATGGATTCCATCCGTCGCATGCTCGACGACCTCAAGCGCAATTCGGAAAACGAGCCCGAGCCTGAACCGGCGGCCGCCGCGGCAAAGCCGGGCCGGGCCGATCTGACAGCGCGCCGCCAAGCGGAAAAGCACGACTTCGACGACGCGGAGGAGGACGAGGTCGAAATCGACCCGCTCAAATCGCGGATCGCCCAACTCGACAAGTCCGGCTCGCCTCTCAAGGAAGCCAAGCGCTCGGCCAACTACGATGCCGCAAGGCTGCGCCGGATGCACGAGAAGCGGGCGCGGCGCCTGCAAAAGGCGAAGGAGCGCAAGCAAAAGTCGGGGGCGTTCCTCACTGGATTTACGCTTGTGGCGGCGGTCGCGGGAGTCATGGTCGGCCTGTACGTCCTGAAACCGCAGATTGTCGCCTCGTCGCCCCAGATGGCGCCGGCGCTCAATGAGTACGTGGTCACCGTCGACCGCTATCGCGTCGCCCTGGACAAGGCAACGGCCGGCTGGCGGGCCTGGGTGACCAAGAAGATAGGGCCGCTCGTCGGTAACAAGCAGGCTGGAGGCCAGGGCCAGCCGGGAAGCAATGGCCAAGGCACCACCTCCTCGACGTCCGGTTAGTGAACGGGCCCGACGACGCCTTCGTGCTGTCAGAAACGGTTGATCAGGCGACCGAGGTAGTCCAGTTCCATCGGCGGGCGCCAGGACTGGGCCGAGCGCCGGCGCAACTCCTCCAGCACCTGATGCGCGCGGTCGAGCGCTGACTGGTCCGGCACCTTCGTGTCGCGCCCGCCGATCGCGCCATAAGCGGCGGCCGGTCGGTCAAACGGATCCATGTGCTGGTCGCCGGCCAGTCCATCGTTACGGCCGCGGCCGCGGTTCGCCACGTCACCCTGGCCGTTGCGCAGTTTCTCTGCCAGCGCCCTTGCGCCGTCGCTAAGCCGGTTGAGGGCCTCCATCTGGTTGGGAACTGCATCGCCGGGCCGGTTGCCGCGCAGGTTGTCGCGGGCCTCACCCATTGCGCGCCCGGCATCGCCAAGGGCACGCCCGGCGTCCTCGCTCCCGGGAAGTCGGTTGATCAGATTGTCGAGCTGGCGGCGCAGCGCCTCCTGCTCGCCGGCGAGCGCCTCCGATTGGCCGCCTTGGCCTTGGCCGTATTGCTGGCCCGGTTCGCGGCCGAGCCCCTGCTGGCCGGGTTGCTGACCCGGCTGCTGCCCGGGCTGGCCCTGCTGGCCCGGCAGATTGCCGCGACGGCGCTGGCGGAGCTCGTTGAAGGTGCGGTCAGCCAGGTCTCTCTGGCGCTGGATCATCTCCTGCAGCTTCTGCATCGCCTGCTGGCCCTGGCCCTGCTGCGCGCGCCCGGCCTGCAGGTTCTCCAGCATCCGGCTCAATTCCGAGAGCATCTGCTGCGCCTGATCGCGCAGACCCGCCTCAGCCCGCCGCTGCATTTGATCAAGCATGTCCTTCAAGTCCTGTTGGCTCAGCATCTGCTGATTACCGCCGGGCGTCTGCTCCTGGCCGGGCTTGGTGCCGCGCTCAAGTGCCTGACGCATCATTTGCTGCAGATAATTGTTCATCGCCAGCCGCAGCTTGTCCATGGCTCGGCGGATGTCCTCCTCGCTGCCGTGCTCCAGCGCCCGGCGTAGTGTCTCCTCCGCCTGGCGCAGGCGTTCGAGCGCCGAGGAAAGTTTGCCGTCCTCGAGCGAGAGAGCGGCGGACCAGAGGAACGCGGTGACATCGGGGGCGGCGTTCGACACCTGGTCGGCCGCCACGGAATCGGCCAGCCGGCGGATCGCCGTGCGCGTGCCCAGATAGGCACCGTAGTTGTCCTTAAACACGTCCTCGGGCCGCCGCGTGATGGCCTGAAGCACGTCTAGCGTTCGAGCGCCTTTTGCAAAGTCCATCGCCAGCTCGCGGCGCTGCTCGACCAGCGCCTTGGCCAGGGGATGGGTGAAGGGCCGCCCCGGCAGTCGGAAACTGACCGGGGCTGCCGTCGCCTGCTGCCCGGCCCCGTCCTCGGCATGCAGCGTCATCTTCACCCAGGCGCCCGCCCAGGGATGGTCGCCGAAATCACGGACCACGCTGTCCGCGACCTCGCGCGTCTTGCCCGTGAATGGCAGGGGCAAGGCGAAAGTGACGGGCTTCTCGACCAGCGCGCCCCCCGTGGCAAAGCCGGCGAGCGGCGTGATCTCGGCCCAGGCGCTGGTGACGCCATAGTCGTCGCGCGCCCGATAGTGCACCTCGAGCGCCCCGCCGAAGGTGGCCCCTGGCTGCCCGGTCACGGAGATCTGCGGCGGGCGGTCTGGGATCATCGTGACGTTCCAGGCCGCCAGGACCCTTCCCCCGCCCGAGACCCTGATCCTGCCCGAGCGCTCCACCACGCCGCGCGCTTCGGCCAGCCGCGAACCCAAGGTCGAGAAACCGTCGAAGTGGTCCAGCCCCGGCGCGTCGAGTTTCGGCGACCCGCCGAGGTCGGTGACGCGCAGCACGAGCTCCGAGCCCACCGGCAACCGCACCGGCGCGCCAGTTGACTTGCTGTCGAGATACACGGTCTCCAGCCCGGTATAGGCAGGTGGCACCGCCCACGCCTCGACGGCAGGTCCGGCCGCCGCAGCGGGCGCTCCGTGAGATTTGAGGTGCGCCGGGGTAAAGAGGCTTTCGAGCCGCGCCTGCCAGTCCTGTCCGGCGCCAATGATGCCCGCGACCAGAAGTGTCGGGGCGAAGAGCCTCAAGGCCCACCGGTCGAAGCGAGCGAGCCGCAGGTCGGGCGCGCCCGCCCGCAACCGCGCAGCCGCCCGCTCGGCCCGTTGCAGGTGTTCGAACCAGAGCATCTGCGCCGCCCGGTCCTCGCGTCCACCAGCGAGGCGATCCCCGAGCGCAGCAATCGGATGGCTCGGATCCGCGGCATCCAGCCGCCGGGCCGCGTCGCGCCGGCTCGGCATGCGGAACCGCCAAAGGCCCCAAGCCAGCGTTGTGCTAAGCACGCCGAGCACGCACCACACGAAGACGGTATGCGCCCCGGCACCCGGCACGGCAAAGAATCCGAAAAGCGCGGCGGCAAGCACCAGGCAGAGCGCCGAGAAGAAAGGCCAGAGCGCGCGTGCCAGCCGCTCTGCGGCCAGCGCCAGCCGGCTAAGTCGAATCTCTTGCCGGGTCGCCTTGCTCAGGGCGCGCCGGTGTCCGGAGAATGGGGATCTTGCCATGCCGCTCCGTCTCGCGCGGGGCCTCTCGCCGCCGCTCAGGGACCCTCCAGCCATGGCGGCAACTTATCACGTTCGATCATCTGTGCATATGTGGGCCGGGCGCGGATCAGGGCGAACCGATCGCCTCGCACCAGGACCTCCGGGATCAGCGGCCGGGTATTGTATTCCGAGGCCATGACCGCGCCATAGGCGCCGGCCGAGCGAAAGGCGATCAAGGCGCCGGAGGCCAGTCGGGGCAGAACGCGGTCGCGGCCGAACGTGTCCGCCGTCTCGCACACGGGTCCCACGACATCGACCGGCGCGACCGGGGCGTTTGGCGCAGGCTCGGCCACCGGCACGATATCGTGCCAGGCATCGTACATGGCCGGGCGCACCAGGTCGTTCATCGCGGCGTCCACGATGAGGAAGTCGCGCCCCTCTCCGTGTTTGGCGTAGAGGACGCGGGCGATCATCAGCCCTGCGTTGCCTACGATCAGCCGCCCTGGCTCGATGGCGATCTCGCAGCCCAGATGGCCCACGGTACGCTTGACGAGGGCACCGTAGTCAAAGGGCAAGGGCGGCTCCTCGTTCGACCGCCGGTAGGGGATGCCGAGCCCGCCCCCCAGATCCAGCCGGCCAATGCGGTGCCCGTCGCTGCGAAGCGCCTCGGCCAGCGAGGCCACCTTGGCGAAGGCCGCCTCGAACGGAGCCAGATCGGTCAGCTGCGAGCCGATATGGACATCGATGCCGACGACCTCGACGCCGGTGAGCCGCGCGGCCTCGGCATAGACTTGCCGGGCCCGGGAAATCGGCACACCGAACTTGTTCTCGGCCTTGCCCGTCGAGATCTTCGCATGCGTCCGGGCGTCGACGTCGGGGTTCACGCGAACGCTGACGGGCGCGATTTTGCCCATGGCGCGGGCCGTTTCGTCGAGCAAGGCAAGCTCGGGCTCGCTCTCGATGTTGAACTGACGGACGCCGGCGGCGAGGCCCGCGCGCATCTCCCCGGCCGTCTTGCCGACGCCCGAGAAGATTATCTTGTCAGGCGGCACGCCCGCCGCCAGGGCCCGGGCCAGCTCTCCGCCGGAGACGACGTCGGCGCCCGCGCCGAGCCGTGCCAGCGTGGCGATCACTGCCTGGTTGGCGTTGGCCTTGAGCGAATAGGCGATCAGGTGGTCGAGCCCGGCCAGCGCCTCATCGAACACCCGGTAATGCCGCTCGAGGGTCGCCGTCGAATAGACGTAGAACGGAGTACCTACCGCCTCGGCGATACGCTCGACCGGCACCTCTTCGGCGTGCAGACGGCCCGCGATGTAATAGAAATGGTCCATGCACCGCCCAGCTCAGTTCGTGCTCTGCACGGTCGTCTTCTTCTGAACCTTCTCCTGATGGGCCGTCTTCTGGCCCGGGCGAAGCGGGTCGCCCTTGACGCCACAGGCGGAAAGCGCCAGCGCCGCCACAAGGGCGGCCAGTGCGAGCCGATTGACCATCATCGCAACGCCTTCTTCCAGCGCGACACCTGCTCGCGCACGCGCGCCGGCGCAGTGCCGCCGAAGCTGGTGCGGCTCGCGATCGATGCCTCAACCGACAGGACGTCGAAGATTGCCGCGGTAATCCGGGGCTCCACGCCCTGCATCTTCTCAAGTGGCAGGTGGGAAAGCCCGCAGCCCTCGCTCTCCGCCAGCGCGACGATACGTCCCGTCACACGGTGCGCCTCGCGAAACGGCATGCCGAGCACGCGCACCAACCAGTCGGCGAGGTCGGTCGCTGTGGAAAACCCGCTCGCCGCCGCCTCGTGCAGCCGCTCGGCCCTCGGCTGCATGTCGCGCACCATACCCTCCATCGCAGCGAGTGCCAGAGCCAAGGCATCGACGGCGTCGAACAGGGGTTCCTTGTCCTCCTGCATGTCCTTGGAATAGGCGAGCGGCAGACCCTTCATCACGGTGACCAGGGCCGTCAATGCCCCGGCGATGCGTCCGACCTTGGCACGGACCAGTTCGGCCGCGTCCGGGTTGCGCTTTTGCGGCATGATCGAGGACCCCGTGGCGAAGCGGTCCGAGAGCGTGACGAAGCGGAACTGCGCCGACGACCAGATCACCAGCTCCTCGGCGAAGCGGCTGAGATGCATGGAGCAGATGGTCGCCGCGGCAAGGAACTCCAGCACGAAGTCGCGGTCGGAGACGGCGTCGAGCGAGTTCGCGGCCGGCCGGTCGAAGCCGAGCGCATGCGCGGTTGCCTGGCGGTCGATCGAAAATGAGGTCCCGGCCAGCGCCGCCGCGCCCAAGGGGCACTCGTTCAGCCGCCGGCGGCAGTCGGCGAAGCGGTCCCGGTCGCGGGCCAGCATCTCGACATAGGCCAGCATGTGGTGGCCCCAGCTCACCGGCTGTGCGGTCTGCAAATGCGTGAATCCCGGCATCACGACCTCGACGCCGTCCTCGGCCTGCGCCACCAGCGCCCGCATCAGCGCCGCCAGCGCCATGTCGGTCTCGTCGATCGCACGCCGCACCCAAAGCCGCAGGTCAGTGGCGACCTGGTCGTTGCGCGAACGCGCGGTGTGCAGCCGGCCCGCAGGCTCGCCGACGATCTCCCGCAGCCGTGCCTCGACGTTCATATGAATGTCCTCGAGCGCCTCGGAGAAGGCAAAGCGGCAGCTTTCGATCTCCTCCAGCACCCGCGTCAGTCCAGCGTCGATCGCGGCATGGTCCGCCTCGGAGATGATGCCCTGGGCCGCCAGCATCGCCGCGTGGGCCCGGCTGCCAGCGATATCCTCGGCATACAGGCGCCGGTCAAAGGCGATCGAGGCGTTGATTGCCGCCATCACGGCATCCGGGCCGGCGGCGAAGCGGCCTCCCCACATGGTGTTCGCAGCGCCGGATGCAATCGGGCCAGACGGGGGCTGGCTCCTGCCGCGCGAATCGCTATTGTGGCCCATGGCTTCGCTCCCGTCTGCCGTGCCGGAGGCCCGTATGCGCCGCCCGTCCCTCCGCCTCGCATTTGCCGCCTTCCTATACGGCGCAATCGTGCTGGCTGCAAACGCCGCCGCGGCGCTGACACCCGCGCAGCGCGCTGAGCTCGAGCAGTTTCGCACGGGCCAGATGGCAAACCTCGTCATCCGCGATCACCCCCAGCCGCGCGTCGAGGCATCGTTCCGCGATCGTAAGGGCAATCCGGTGACCCTGGCGCATTACAGAGGCAAGGTGGTGTTGCTCAATCTCTGGGCCGGCTGGTGTCCGCCCTGCCGGGCCGAGATGCCGGCACTCGACCGCTTGGCCGGGGCGCTGCAGGGGCCCGATTTCGCCGTCGTTGCGGTGTCCGTTGACCATGGCGGGGTCGGCATGCCCGAGCAGTTCTTCCGCAACGCCCGGATCCGCAACCTGCACTTTATGCACGACGGCAACGGTGACCTCGAACGTCAGGTCGGAGTCGTCGGGCTTCCGGAAACGCTGATCCTCGATCGGGCGGGCCACGAGATCGCGCGGCTCGTGGGCGAGGTCGACTGGGACAGCCCCGAGGCCCGGGCCCTGATCGGTCGCATCGTCCGGATGACAAGACCCGTAACCGAAACCGCAAGGACATGACTGCCTCGTCCCCGCCGCTTGCCGCCTCGGCAGAGCGGGTCCAGCAAGCGCTCGCCGGGCTCGGCTCGGCTGCCGTGGTGCGCGAGATGCCGGCCTCGACCCGCACGGCGGCCGAGGCTGCTGCCGCCTGCGGCTGCGCCGAGGGCGCCATCGTCAAGTCGCTGGTCTTTCGCGGCGCCGAAAGCGGCAAGGGCATCCTGGTGCTGACCTCGGGCGGCAACCGGGTGCACGAGGAGCGTCTCGGCCGGATGCTCGGAGAGCGCCTCGAGCGCGCCGATGCCGACTTCGTGCGCACCGCAACCGGCTACGCCATCGGCGGTGTGCCACCCGTGGGGCACGCCTCGGCGATGCGCATCGTAATCGACCGCGACCTGTTCGGACATGCGCAGATCTGGGCCGCCGCGGGCACGCCGCGGGCGGTCTTTCCCACAACGGCCGAGGAGCTTCGGCGCCTCACCGGCGCCGAACCTCTCGCGGTCACATAAGGGACTGCCAGTGGATCGCGGCCCGCACGCTTCCGACGTTGTGACGATCGGGCGAGTCTGGCATCATCCGGTTCGGCGAATGCCTTAAAAAGGGGAAGACCATGCCGAAAATCGAGGGCGGCTGCCTGTGCGGCAGCGTACGCTACACCAGCGACGTCGAGCCGAAGGCCATCATCAACTGCTACTGCGAGACCTGCCGCAAGAATTCGGGCTCGACGAATTCCTTCAACCTCGCCATGCCGGAAGGATCGGTGAAGGTCACCGGCGACACCGTGGCAACCTATGTCGATCGCTCGGGGGCAAGCGGCAAGCCGTTCAACCGCTATTTCTGCTCGAAATGCGGCTCCCATTTCCTTTCACGCGGCCCCGGCTACGAGGGCCTGGAGTTCATCAAGGCGGGAACGCTTGACGATCCATCCTGGGCGGAGCCACAGCTCCACATCTGGTGCGAGGAGAAGCTCGGCTGGCAGGAGCTCCCCGACGGTGCCAAGCAATTCCCCGGTAATCCTGGATAGCCTCGGGCTCTCAACGCCCCAGGACCATCCGCCTGAGCACTGCGTCGCGGCGCACGAAGTGGTGCCACAGCGCCGCCGCGACATGGCCCGCGAGGATCAATGCCAGCGCGACGGCCAGGCCGTTGTGGATGGTCCTGAGCAGGAGTTCGATGGACTTTGAGCCAGGCTGGAACGGGTCCGGAAGCTCAAAGAGTCCGAAGACCGTGTTGCGAATGCCGAATTGGTCTTGCAGCGTCGAGGCCGAGACCTGGAGCCAGCCCGTGATCGGCATGGCGATCATCAGGACGTAAAGCGCCACATGCGCGCCGCGCGCCAGAACAGCTTCTGTTGTGCCCATGTGCGTGGGAAGATCGGGCCTGCGATGCGTCGCTCGCCACACAACGCGCAGCAGGGCGAGACTGAAGATGACGAAGCCCCAGCTCTTGTGCGTCTGATAGAGCGCGAACTGCCTCGCCACGTCGCTGACGACGTTGACCATCCAGACGCCGAGACCGAGCTGGAATAGGATGAGGGCCGCGACCAGCCAGTGCAAGAGCCGCGCCGGCCAGCCCCAGCCCGTTCTGGTGTTTCCGATCCCCATTTCAGCTATTTACACCAGCCGGAAGCGACTGGAAGGCCCAACTCACGCAGCCTTGATGCACCGGATCCGGGTCAGCGGGTCGGGACTGGCGGCTCGACCCGGTAGTCGTAGAAGCCGCGCCGGGTCTTGCGGCCGAGCCAGCCGGCCTCGACATATTTGACTAGCAGCGGGCATGGCCGGTACTTGGTGTCGGCGAGCCCTTCGTGCAGCACGTTCATGATCGCGAGGCAGACATCGAGGCCAATGAAATCCGCGAGCTCCAGCGGTCCCATGGGGTGCCGGGTTCCCAGCTTCATCGCGGTGTCGATGCTCTCGACGGTGCCGACACCCTCGTAGAGCGTGTAGATCGCCTCGTTGATCATCGGCAGCAGGATGCGATTGACGATGAAGGCCGGGAAGTCCTCGGCGTTCGCCGGGGTCTTGCCGAGGCGAACCACCACCTCCTTCAGCGCCTGGAAGGTCTCATCCGAGGTGGCGATGCCGCGGATCAGCTCGACCAGCGGGATCACCGGCACCGGGTTCATGAAATGGAATCCCATGAAGCGCTCGGGCCGGTCGGTGGCACTCGCGAGGCGGGTAATCGAAATCGACGAGGTGTTCGTGGTCAGGATAGTATGAGGCGCCAGTTGCGGCTTCAGCTCGGCAAATATCCGGTGCTTCACCTGCTCGTCCTCGGTGGCGGACTCGATGATCAGGTCGAGCGGCCCAAGATCGGTCAGATCCATGGTGGTGTGGAGGCGCTCCAGGGCCGCGTCGCGCTCGGCCTCGGTCATCTGCTCCTTCTCGATCAGCCGTCCGTAGCCCCAGGTGATCCGCTCGACTGCGCTGTCGAGCTGCTCGCGACTAATGTCAGCGAGCCAGACCTCGAAGCCGGACTGGGCAAACACCTGGGCGATTCCGGTGCCCATCTGGCCAGCGCCAACGACGCCGACAGTGCGGATCAGCATGACGTCCTATCCCCAGCTTCCTCGGGCGCACCTCTTATGGTGCGCTGCAACATACAAGTATGACGGAGAGGCGACGTATTGCAAGAACAGGGATTAAAAAAAAGGCAAGGAAATATTGTTTCGCTGGCGCCGCACCTCCGACCTGCGCCGGACAGAGGTCGAAAGCAGGAGGCTGATCTGATTTTCTCGTGCCATCCCGCCAGCAAGTCGAGTGCCCCATGATACCCGCGCCCCGCCCGGACAGCCTCGCCGTCCTGATCGACGCCGACAACACCAGCGCCCGCTACGCCCGTGCCATTTTCGAGGAAGTCGCCAAGCTAGGCGAGGCGAATGTCCGGCGAATATATGGCGACTTCGCCGATGACCGGCTGCGGGGCTGGCGTGACGTCATGCAGCACCTGGCGATGGTGCCCGCACAGCAATTCAACTACACAACCGGCAAGAACTCCGCCGATATTACCCTGGTGATCGAGGCGATGGACCTTCTGCACCGCGGCCACCTCGATGGCTTTTGCCTTGTCAGCTCGGACAGCGACTTCACCCGCCTCGCATCACGACTACGCGAGGAAGGCGCCGTCGTCTACGGATTCGGCGCCAAGAAAACTCCCGAAGCGTTCCGCAATGCCTGCTCCCGATTTATCTACATCGAAAACCTGATGGACGCCCCGGCGGAAACGGTTAGCGGGGGAATCGCCGAGCAACAACCGGCGGTGAGGAAAGAGCCCGCAACGCGAGCCATACCAATCATCGACAAGGCGATGGAGGAGTTGCAAGACGACGACGGCTGGGCGAATCTTGGCGGTATCGGCAGCCGCATTCTCGGCATCGCGCCCGATTTTGACCCACGCACGTATGGCTGCACGAACCTCAGCTCCTTGGCCACGAAATCCGGTGCGTTCGAAATGCGCAAGGGACCTGGCAATGGCGTGCACATCCGCCGCAAGTTCGCGCGCAAGACTCCGCGCGAAGTTGCGCCAAAGGGGGCTGCCGGCAAGGCCGGCGCCACCGCAGCGACCGCGAAGAATTAATTACGAAG
>NZ_JBZSYN010000026.1:0-3251 GCF_058622915.1 Thermohalobaculum sp.
GCACCACGCCGCCGACGATCCGGCTTTCGAAGTCGTTGCCCTCGCCTGCCTCGGCCGGCGCCAGGATCAGCTTCACGCGGGCGAACTGGCCCGAGCCGCCGGTCTGCTTCTTGTGCGTGTAGTCGACGTCGATCTCGCTGCCGATGGTCTCGCGGTAGGCCACCTGCGGCTGGCCGACATTGGCGTCGACCTTGAACTCGCGCTTCATGCGGTCGACCAGGATCTCGAGATGCAGCTCGCCCATGCCCTTCATGATCGTCTGGCCGGACTCGATGTCGGTCGAGACGCGGAACGAGGGATCCTCGGCGGCCAGCCGCTGCAGCGCGTGGCTCAGCTTCTCCTGGTCGGCCTTGGACTTGGGCTCGATGGCCAGCTCGATCACCGGCTCGGGGAAGGTCATGGTCTCGAGCACCACCGGGTCGGATGCGTCGCACAGCGTGTCGCCCGTGGTGGTCTCCTTGAGCCCGGCCAGCGCGATGATGTCGCCGGCGAAGGCCTCGTCGCTCTCCTCGCGGCTGTTCGCGTGCATCATCATCATGCGGCCGATGCGCTCGCGCTTGCCCTTGGTCGAGTTGAGGATCGACTCGCCCTTCTTGAGGCTGCCCGAGTAGACCCGCACGAAGGTCAGCGAGCCGACGAAGGGGTCGTTCATGATCTTGAAGGCCAGAGCCGCAAACGGCAGACCGTCGTCGGCGCGCCGCTCGATGTTGCGCGTCTCGCTCTCGTCGTCGGGCCGGAAGCCCATGTAGGGCGGCACGTCGAGCGGGCTCGGCAGGTAGTCGATCACCGCGTTCAGAAGCGGCTGCACGCCCTTGTTCTTGAACGCCGAGCCGCACAGCACCGGCACGAAGCTCAGGGACAGCGTGCCCCTGCGGATCAGCTCGCGCAGCTCCTCCACCGAGGGCTCCTCGCCCTCCAGGTAGCGCTCGGTCCACGCGTCGTCCTGCTCGACGGCAAGCTCGATCATCTCCGAGCGCATCTTCTCGGCCAAGTCCTTGAGTTCGGGCCGGATCTCGCGGATCTCCCAGCTCGCGCCCAGGTCCTCGCCGTGCCAGACCCATTCCTGCATAGTCACCAGGCTGATCACGCCCTCGAAGTCGTTCTCCTCGCCGATCGGGATCTGGATCGGCAGCGGCGTGGCGCCGGTGCGGCTCTTGATCATCTTCACGCAGTTGAAGAAGTCGGCGCCGATCTTGTCCATCTTGTTGACGAACACGACGCGCGGCACCTTGTAGCGGTCGGCCTGACGCCACACCGTCTCCGTCTGCGGCTCGACCCCGGCATTGGCGTCGAGCAGGCAGACCGCGCCGTCGAGCACCGCCAGCGAACGCTCGACCTCGATGGTGAAGTCCACATGCCCTGGCGTGTCGATGATGTTGAAGCGGAACATCGCATCCTGCGGCGTCGCCCCGTAGCCGCCGATCGGCGTCTTGCCGTCCTCGGTGCGGAACCAGAAGGTGGTCGTCGCGGCCGAGGTGATGGTGATGCCGCGCTCCTGCTCCTGCTCCATCCAGTCCATCACGGCGGCGCCCTCATGGACCTCGCCGATCTTGTGCGACTTGCCGGTGTAGAACAGGATGCGCTCCGTCGTCGTGGTCTTGCCGGCATCGATGTGCGCCATGATGCCGAAGTTGCGGTAGCGCGGGAGGGAGAATTGGCGGGGCATCGTTTCAGTCCTCTGGAGCTCGGGCCGCCGGATCGTTACCAGCGGTAATGGCTGAAGGCCTTGTTGGCCTCGGCCATCTTGTGCGTGTCCTCGCGCTTCTTGACCGCGGTGCCGCGGTTCGCCACCGCGTCCATCAGCTCGGCAGCGAGGCGCTCTTGCATGGTGTTCTCGTTGCGGTTGCGCGCCGCGGCGATCAGCCAGCGGATCGCCAGCGCCTCGCGCCGCTCGGGCCGCACCTCGACCGGCACCTGGTAGGTGGCGCCGCCGACCCGGCGCGAGCGCACCTCGACCGAGGGCTTGATGTTGTCCAGCGCCTCGTGGAACACCTCGACCGGCTGGCGCTTCAGGCGGCCCTCGACGCGCTCGAAGGCACCGTAGACGATGCCCTCGGCGGCCGACTTCTTGCCGTCGTGCATCAGGTTGTTCATGAACTTCGTCAGCACGCGGTCGCCATACTTGGCGTCCGGCAGGATCTCGCGCTTCTCGGCACGATGACGTCGCGACATGGTGCGCTCTCCTTACTTCGGCCGCTTGACGCCGTATTTCGAGCGGCGCTGCCGGCGGTCCTTCACCCCCTGGGTGTCGAGCACGCCGCGGATGATGTGATAGCGCACGCCCGGAAGGTCCTTGACGCGGCCACCGCGGATCAGCACCACCGAGTGCTCCTGCAGGTTATGGCCCTCGCCGGGGATGTAGCTGATCACCTCGAAGCCGTTCGTCAGGCGGACCTTGGCGACTTTCCTCAGCGCCGAGTTCGGCTTCTTCGGGGTCGTGGTGTAGACGCGCGTGCACACCCCCCGCTTTTGCGGGCTGGCCTCCAGGTGCACGGCCTTCTTTCTCTTCACTCTGGGCTGCCGGGGATTCCGGATCAGCTGCTGGATCGTCGGCATGTGTGCCTACCTTGTCTCGTCTCTCGCCATCGCCGCGGCGCCCGCCCGGGCGGCGCAAACACGAAGCGCCGCATGGCCCGCGCAACCTGCGCCCTGCGGCCGAACATCAGAGGACCGGGCCCGAGCCGGGTCATGCCTGCCACCGATGAGGCATTATACGCCTCCGCAGCCGGTGCCCCGGCGCGAAGTGGGCGGAACATATACATGGCGGTTTACCGGGTCAAGCCGGCAAAGGCGGGTTTTTTCGGCCCGGTTTCACGCCTCGAGCCCGGAAGCGAAGAGCGATCACTCCGCTCGTTCGTGCCGCGCCGCTGCGCGTGGCGAAAGCACAGGGCCCGGCGCCGAGCGCCGGGCCCAATTGCCGCCACAGCCGTCGTCAGAGGATCTCGTCGAACCCGCCGCCCGAGGCGGCCTGATCGGCCCCCTCCTGGCTGCGCTCCTCCTCGTCCTCGACGTCGATCACCTCGAGCGCCGAGGCAGCAGCGGCCGCAGCGGCCTCGCGCTCGGCGATGATCGCCCGGTCGCGGCCGGCCGCGACCTGCTTGAAGCGCTGGGTCGCCGAGCCCGTACCCGCCGGGATCAGACGCCCGACGATAACGTTCTCCTTCAGCCCTTGCAGCCTGTCGCGCTTGCCCTGGACTGCCGCCTCGGTCAGCACCCGGGTGGTCTCCTGGAACGAGGCCGCCGAGATGAAC
>NZ_JBZSYN010000027.1:0-50689 GCF_058622915.1 Thermohalobaculum sp.
GGCCGGTCTGGTCTTCACCGGCGAGCGGCTGGCGCCAGTGCTCTTTGCATTGGAGACCGCGAGAATGGCGCGTGCCCGGGCGCTCGAGAACTTTGCGCTCGCCGCGGCTTACAACGCCGTGGCGATCCCGGTGGCGATGGCCGGGTTGGTGACGCCCCTCATTGCAGCACTGGCGATGTCGGGCTCATCGGTTTCCGTGACGCTGAACGCGCTCAGGCAAGGGAGGGCGAAATGACGATCCTCGGTATCCTGATCCCGGCGTCGCTCGCGCTGGGCGGGCTGGGGCTCGCTGCATTCCTGTGGGCTTTGAAAACCAACCAGTTCGAGGATCTCGACGGCGACCAGGCGCGCGTGCTGTTCAACGAGAGGGACCGGCCGGACGAGTGACGCTGCCGGGCCGCGTGACCGAGACCCGCCGGCAGTCTGATACACCGGCGCCCGCGCCAGCCCGCCCGGAGCTTCAGCGCACCAGCCGGTAGTAATACTGGTATGGACCGGAGAACTTGCCGTTGGCACAGTACTCCCAGGTGCCGTTTGACGTGGTGCTAATGTCGCCGCCTGCCACCGCAGAGATGCCATAGACATTGGCGTTCGCGGTGAAGTTCAGGTTCCCGCCGGCAATCATCCTGAGGCCATAAACGTCGGGCCCGGCCGCCACATGCATGGAAGCGGACGAAAGCAGGAAGACCTGGCCGTTGCTGTCGTCACAAAAGCTCGAATCGCCGATCACCGCGCCGGACGGAAAATCAAAGGTGCTCTTTGAGAGTGGGTCGCTCCCGTTTCCCAAGGCGCTCGAGGCGATGACCGCGTTCTTAAGCTGAACGCCGGTGTCCGCGTGGATAGCGCAATCGGCAACGATGACGACATTCTGAATGAGATATGAGTTCGAAAGATTGACTTGGTTGTTCGCCGAAGGGCATTTCACATCATAAACATTATACGGCTGAAACTGAAAAGTTGAACTGTTCGCCTGAGCGGAGGTCAATGTTACGACGGTCGGTGCCGTTGTCGTTCCGTCGGTATTGGTTTGATACATGTAGCTTGGCATGATTGCAGAATCGCCGCTGGCGAACTGGGCGATATAGTTGTCGACCACCATGGCGTCGAAGGCCGGCATGGAGCCCTTCGTGATCACGCCCGGGTCGCACAGGCCGGTATTTTGCGTGCAGACATTCGGCCGCCCGTCGAACTGAGTTGGGTCGGGCTGGCTGAATGTCGTGTTGTCGCCGATCGTGTTGTTGTTCTGGATCTTGATCGAATAATTATGCCCCGGGTCCTCGACGGCATTCTGTGCGTGCACGCAGATGTTGTTGAATGAATTGTTGCCGGCGATCGTCACGGAGTTCTCGGCGCTCATGCCGTTCTCGGTCAGGCAGGTGTTGTTATACTTGACCGCGACCGCCTCGGTCTGGACGTTCCACCAGGCATTGGCGCCCCACAGCTGGATGATGCGCAGCATGTTCATGACCACCGGATTTTTGTTCGCCTGGTCCCGGCGGGTGACCACGTAGACGGCATTGTCCTTGTCGTTGGGACTGGCCGGATCGTAGGAGGGGTCCTCGGTAAACGTGTCGGTGCTGAAGTCCCAGATGCCGACGTGCACGTCGGACTTTTTGAGGACCTTGCCGAACAGGGTCGATGTCATGTTGTTGGCGGCATAGGCAAGCGCTTCGGCTTTCGGGTCGTCGCCGACCGTCCCGAGCGACATGACGCCGGCAAGCGCCGAGGAGTCAGCCGTGGACTGGAGCAGGATCTGGTTGCGGAAGGCATCCGTTCCGTCCACCGCCAGTCCGCCGATCCCGAGATAGAGGATAAACCAGACCAGCGACCAGATCGTGTAGCTGCCACGTTCGTCGTGCAGAAATTCACGAACTTTCCTGCTCAACATGGCGAAGTCTCCCTTCATACTGCGCGGCGCCGCAGCTCCGCCAGGCCAGGCGGATCACTATGGCAGCGGCCCGACAGGCTCGGCTCCCATCTCCGCATGGGCGTAAATTGCCTTGCCCAGGATCGGTTTAAACCAACTACCGAACACTGCGGCATCGGACACGCTGACCCAGATGGTTACGCTGTTGCAGCACAGCTTCGGATCTATCGTGTAGGTCCGTTGCCCCAGTAACAGATTCTCGGCGGCGTATTGCTGTGCTTGTGCTTGGGTGGTGATCTGACCGATCGACATCTTCCGCGCCAAGTCGCGAGCCACATTGTACATCTGTGAATATGTGAAATAGATCACCGCGGCATCGGTCATGAACAGGAAAAGGAAGATGAACAGCGGCACGAACACCGTGAACTCAATGGTCACAGCGCCCTGCTCTTCCCGGAGGAACCGAGTCACCTTACCCATCGGATGCACTCCTCGTCGCGCCCGACTCGTCACGGCAAAAGGAGCCCGCCGCGAATCGCGGATCGCTCCAAAGTATATCTTAAAACTTCGCTTACACGAATAAGTAGAGAGATTATTTCGTCCTAAATCTGAATGCGGGCGCGAACCGTGTCGCTTTTCAGGCACATACGGACCGAAGGCAACACCGCGGCAACGCGCCGCTCCCCGGGTCACGCGTCGCGGACCGCAAGGAACAAAATCAACCGCAGGTTGATCTGACGTATTTTCCCCTCCGCCTTCTTTCTGAAGCCTTCGAGTTGGGGGATTTGCGCACCCGATCACTCGCCACATCGACGCGCGGGCGAGACGAAAAGCGTGAACGACCTTCTGCTTGTGCATTGCCGCAGCACTCAATACTGGCTGCAGTCGGGCTTAGCAGGTGGGCTTGAGCCGCGGATCGTAACGCATCACCACCCGCGCGACGATGTCGCGACCCATGAGCGTGAGCGCCGCCCAACCGAAGATCGGCGTATCCTTCATGCGCAGCGTGATGACGACCTGGGCGCCTTTGACCGAATCGTTCCACGCCTGCACGAAATAATGGTCCGCCGCGTATTGAGGATCTCCATGGCTCAAGGCGTCGATGGCATATGTCTTGGCGTCGGCCGGGCACATGATGTCGCCGTCGCTCAATTGCCGCGCCGTGTCGCGCGCCACGTTCCACATCTCGGAGTGTATCTGGTACAAGGTCGTGGCGTCGATCGTAAGCAGCAGAACAGGAATAAGGATGGGAATCCACAACACGAACTCGATCGAGGCCGAGCCCCGCTCGTCACGGCGGAAACGGTCGATCCACAGCATCAAATCCCATCCCATCCTGCAAATGCACCACACGGCGCGGACGAACGAATCGCATTTCCCGTAAAAGTATAGAGCAAACAGATGGTTTACACTATTAAGTAGAGGGAAGATTTCGTGCGCTTTGTGAACTTTTCCGTGAACCCGATGGTTTTTCAACGCTTTCCGGGGGGCCCTGAACAGACAAGCGAGCGCGGAGACCCGCACTGGAGTGCCATGGAAAACAACCCCCGCTAGAATTGCACGCGAGTGACCCCATGCGGACCCGGCCTGCCTGATACCCTCAATACGCGAAAATTCCGTTCCTCCTTGCCATAGAGAAAAGTGTCGCGGGAACCTGCGCAAGTAATGGCCGGCGTCGACTGGATTTGCATTTCCCGTTGGTCTCCGACCCGCTCGGGCCGGTCGGGAATGAAATGGGTCCTGGCAGTGGGTCCGAATGTGATCCGGGCGCCCTCGGCACAGCATGCCTTTGCCCGGGTCAGCCGGTCGTCCGGCGGGGCCTCTCGATGAAACGGGCAAATGCCCCGAGGGTGTGGTCGGAGACATGGTGCTCGATGCCCTCGGCGTCCTGCTCGGCGGTGGCCTCGTCGATGCCGAGCGCGATCAGGAAAGCAACCACCAGGCGGTGCCTGTGGCGGCAGGCATCGGCGAGCGCCTGGCCCGCCGCAGTAAGAAAGACCGCCCGATAGGGGCGGCGCACCACCAGCCCCTCGCGCTGCAGGCGGGCGAGGGTCTTGGTCACCGTCGGCTGCTTCACGCCCATGCGCTCGGCGATCTCGACGGGCCTGGCCTCGCCGCTCTGCTCGATCAGTTCGGCGATCAGCTCGACATAATCTTCGTTGATTTCGCTGCGATGCGCCTCACGGGTGAGCTGAAAGGCATCGGCCTGATCCTCGGGCACGCGGGTCCCGGTCTCGCCGGACTCCGGCTGAGACGCGGGCTCGCCAGGTTTCTCGCGCTCCGATGACATTGGCGGCACCTTAGCGGACCCCGTCGGATTGACAAGCGCACGGCGCGGTCGCGGCTTGGCCACCGGTGACGGGCCGCGCGGTCGATGCGCCGTTGGGCCGGCGCCCTTGACGGGACAGCCGACACGACCAAGCTCTAGCGGGACGTCGCCGGAGTGATCATCGATGGACGGAAGCGAGCCGACGTTGGAGATCCGGGTCGAACCCGGGATCGACCGGATCAGCGCCGAGGAGTGGGACGCCTGCGCCTCGCCCGAGGCCATGGCCGGGGGCCGCGCCCGGTTTCCCTTTCTGACCTACCGGTTCCTGCACGCTTTGGAGGCGAGCGGCTCGGCGGTGGCGGCGCAGGGCTGGGCGCCGCATCACCTCCTCGCCCGCGTCGACGGGCGGGTCGTCGGAGCCATGCCGCTCTACCTCAAGGGCCACAGCCAGGGCGAGTACGTGTTCGACCATGCCTGGGCGCATGCCTGGGAGCGGGCCGGCGGGGACTATTATCCCAAGCTCCAGGCCGCCGTGCCCTTCACGCCCGCCACCGGGCCGCGCCTGCTGGCGCGCGAGGGCACCGGCATCGAGGCGGAGGCGATGCGCGCGGCGCTGGTCCGCGGCGCGATCGAGCTTGCCTCCGAGAACGGGCTGTCCTCGCTCCATATCACCTTTTGCACCGGCGAGGAGTGGGAGCTGGGCGGCCGGCTGGGACTGCTCCAGCGCACCGATCAGCAGTTCCACTGGGTGAACCAGGGCTACCGCGACTTCGAGACCTTCCTCGCGGCGCTGACCTCGCGCAAGCGCAAGCAGATCCGCAAGGAGCGCGCCCGGGCGGTCGCCGCGGGCATCGAGATCCACTGGCTCACGGGCGACGCGTTGCGCCCCGAGCACTGGGACGCCTTCTGGCGCTTCTACCAGGACACCGGGGCGCGCAAATGGGGCCGGCCCTATCTGACGCGGGACTTCTTCGACCTCCTGCACCAGACAATGCGCGAGGACGTGCTGCTTGTGATGTGCCGCCGCGAGGGGCGCTGGATCGCCGGGGCGCTCAACCTGATCGGGCGCGAGACGCTCTACGGGCGCTACTGGGGCTGCGTCGAGGACCACCCCTTCCTGCATTTCGAGACCTGCTATTACCAGGCCATCGACTTCGCCATCGCGCACGGGCTCGGCCGGGTCGAGGCCGGGGCGCAGGGCCCGCACAAGCTGGCCCGCGGCTATGAGCCGGTGACCACGCACTCGCTGCACTGGATCGCCGACCCGGGCTTTCGCAGGGCGGTGGCGGACTACCTCGAGCGCGAGCGCGCCGCGGTGGACGAGGAACAGGCCCTGCTGGCCGAGCTGGTGCCCTTCCGCAAGCAGGGCTGATCTCGCGATTTTGCCGGCCCCAAAGCCGTGTCCACGCGTGGACACGGTGTTAACCCATTGAAATCATTGAAACCGCGCCGTGAACGGCGATCATGGTTAACTTGGCGCCAGCGGTTGTGTCCATCCGCGTCAGATCTGGTCGAGCAGCACCTCGCCGACCGAGCAGGTCGCCTGGCCCGGCGACTCCTCGATGTTGAGCACCGCCAGCTCGCCGTCCTTCACCAGGGCCGAGAAGCGGCGGCAGCGCACGCCCAGCCCGCGCGCCGAGGCATCGAAGTCGAGCCCCATTGCGCGGGTCAGCTCGGCCGCGGAGTCGCCGATGACCCGGATCCCGGCCTTGTCCGCACCGGTCGCCCGGCGCCACTCGTTGAGCACGAAGGGGTCGTTGACCGAGATGCAGACGATCTCGTCGACGCCCTTGGCACGGAGCTGGTCGGCGCTGTCGACGAAGCTCGGCATGTGCGTCCGGTGACAGGTGGGCGTGAAGGCGCCCGGCACCCCGAACAGCGCCACCGTCCTGCCGGCGAAGAGGTCGCCGCTTTTGACCGCCTGCGGTCCCTGCTCGGTCAGCTCGAACAGCGTCGCCTCCGGCACGCGCTGGCCCACGGAAATCGTCATCTCGCTCTCCCCTTCCTTATCTCCTCAGCGCGGACCCATACGGATGGCGCCGTCGAGGCGGATCACCTGACCGTTCATATAGCCGGCCTCGGCGATGTAACAGGCCAGCGCCGCATATTCCTCCGGCTGGCCGAGGCGGACCGGGAAGGGAACTTGGCTGGCGAGGCTCTGCTGCACGTCGTCGGGCATCGCCGCCAGCATGGGCGTGGAGAAGATACCCGGCGCGATGGTGTTGACCCGAATGCCGTCGCGCGAGAGGTCGCGCGCCGCCGGCAGGGTCAGCGCCGCGATGCCGCCCTTCGAGGCGGCGTAGGCGCCCTGCCCGACCTGTCCCTCGAAGGCGGCGACCGAGCTGGTGTTGATGATCGCGCCCCGGCAACCATCCTCGTCCAGCGGCTCGGCCTCGCGCATGGCCTGGGCGGCCAGCGACATGACCCGCATGGAGCCGCCGAGGTTCACCGCGAGCACCTTCTCGAACAGGGCCATGTCGTGCGGCCCCTTGGAGCCGGCCGTCTTCATCGCCGGCGCGATCCCGGCGCAGCTGATCACGAGGCGGGCGACGCCGTGGGCGTCGGCCTCCTTGCCGAGCGCGGCCTTGACGCTAGCGTCGCTGGTGACGTCGGTCTCGATGAAGAGGGCGCCGATCTCGCCGGCCACCGCCTCGCCGCTCTCCCTTTGCAGGTCGAGGATGGCGACGGGGGCACCCCGGTCGCGGAAGGCGCGGGCACAGGCCTCGCCGAGACCGCTCGCCCCGCCGGTCACGATCGCGGGCGTTTGCTCTCCGATTTTCATGGGACACTTCCTCAGCCGGTGGTGAAGATCAGGATCTGTGTGTCGCCATATCGTCGGCGCTCGGCCAAGGTCAACCAGTCCGGCCCGGGCGCGGTCTCGTCTGCGGCGAGCTCCACCACGATCACGGCATCGGGCGCGATCCAGTCCCCCGCCCGCGCAGAGGCCAGCGCCGCGTCGCCGAGGCCCGAGCGGTAGGGCGGGTCGAGGAAGACCAGATCGAAGGGCTCGCCCCGGCACGGGCCGAGGCGCGTTGCGTCGCGGCGCCAGATCCTGGTCTGACCGGTCAGCCCCAGGGTCTCGACGTTCTCGCGGATCAGCGCTCGCGCGACGGCAAGGTCGTCGATGAACACTGCGCGCGCCGCGCCGCGCGAGAGCGCCTCCAGCCCCAGCGCGCCGGTGCCGGCGAAGAGGTCCAGCACGCGCCGGCTCTGCGGCAGCGGCGGCGTGCCGTAGTGGCTGTGCGCGAGATGGTTGAACAGCGCCTCGCGCACCCGGTCCGAGGTCGGCCTGAGATGCGCCTTGCCGCCGCCCGCGGCCCCCGGCGCGGCCAGGCGCCGGCCGCCGAGACGCCCTGCGACGATACGCATCAGAGCACGGCGTCGAGCGCCCGGATCAGCCGGTCCACCTCCTCGGGCGAGGTGTAGTGCACGAAGGAGACCCTCAGCACCCCGTGCTCCGGGTCGATGCCCAGCGCCTCGACCAGCCGGTTGGCATAGAAGCTGCCGCCGCCGGCCATGATGCGGTGCTCGGCCAGCTCGCGGGCGAGCTCCTCGCCCGGCCGGGCGTGGACGATGGCAAGGGTCGGCGTGCGCGCCGCGGCCTCGTCCGGCCCGAGCAGGCGCACGTCGTTGCGCCCGCGCAGGTAGTCGAGCAACGGGCGCATCAGGGCGACCTCCTGGCCCCGCATCAGATCGTGCACCCGCCGCGCCCGGCCATCCGCCGCCAGGTTGGTGGTGAAGTGGTGGGCATAGAGCGCGTCGATATAGTCGGCCACCCCCGCCATCGCCGCGACCTGGGCGTGGTCGGGCCCGGCCGGGGTGAGGCGCTTGCGAATGTCGCCGGCGTTGAAAGAGTGGCCCTGGTTCTCGGCCCGCTCGGCCAGCGCGCGGCGCACCGCCATCACGCCCTGGTGCGGCCCGTAGGTCTTGTAGCTGGAGAAGAGGTAGGCATCGACGCCCAGCTCCTCGATGTCGGGCAGGCCGTGGGGCGCGTAGGAGACGCCGTCGACCACGCTGATCGCCCCGGCGGCGCGGGCCTTGGCGGCGATTTCGGCCACCGGGTTGATCTCGCCGACGATGTTCGAGGCGTGCGGGAAGGCGACGAGCCGGGTGCGCTCGCTGAGCAGTGCATCGAGGTCCGCCGGGTCGAGGTGGCCGGTCTCGCGGTCCACCTGCCATTCGCGCACGACGATGCCGGTCTCGGCCAGCCGGCGCCAGGCGCCGGAGTTGGCCTCGTGGTCCTGGTTGGTGACGAGGATCTCGTCGCCCTCGGACCACAGCGGGCGCAGGGCGCGCGCCAGCACATAGGTGTTCTGGCTGGTCGAGGGGCCGAAATGCACCTCGTCGTCACCGACATTGAGGCAGGTCGCGAGCCTGAGATAGGCCTCGTCCATCAGCGCGCCGGCGCGGCGCGAGGCGGGATAGGGTGCGTAGGGCTGGACCTTGGTGCGGGTGTAGAACTCGGTCAGGCGGCGGACCACCTGCGTGCAGGGATAGGAGCCGCCGGCGTTCTCGAAGAAGGCCCAGCCTTCGAGCGTCGGCTCGGAGAAGGCCGGGAACAGGCTGCGCGCGAAGGCAAGGTCGAGCTCGGTCATGGCATGCCCCGGCCGCTGTTCGGGCGATGGGTGGAGCGCCGCGCAAGGCTAGCCCAGGAATGCGGCCCGGGGAAGGCGGCTCAGGCGTTGGGATCGACGACCACGCGGCCCTTGACCTGACCCTTGAGAATGGCGCGGCCCAACTCGGGCAGGTCCTCGAGCGTGGCGGTGGAGACCATCGCCTCGAGCGTTTCCATCGGAATCTCGCGGGCGATGCGCTGCCAGGCGCTGATGCGCCGGTCGCGCGGCTGCATGACCGAGTCGATGCCGAGCAGGTTGACGCCCCTGAGGATGAACGGGATCACGGTCGTGGGCAGCTTCGGCCCGCCGGCCAGGCCCACGGAGGCGACCGAGCAGCCGTATTTCATCTGCGTCAGGACATGCGCCAGCATCGGGCCGCCGACCGCGTCGACGCAGCCCGCCCAGGTCTCGGACTCGAGCGGCTTGGACGGGGCGTCGGCGAGCTCCTCGCGCGCCACGATGCGCGAGGCGCCGAGCGAGGTCAGATAGTCGGCCGTCTCCGGGCGCCCGGTCACGGCGGCGACCTCGTAGCCGAGATTGGCAAGGATCGCGGTCGCCACCGAGCCGACACCGCCTGACGCGCCCGTGACCAGCACCGGCCCGACATCGGACGCCAGGCCGTGGTCCTCGAGCGCAAGCACCGCCAGCATCGCGGTCAGCCCGGCGGTGCCGACCGCCATGGCCTGGCGCGTCGTCAGCCCGTCGGGCAGCGGCACCAGCCATTCGCTCTTCACGCGCGCCTTCTGGGCATAGCCGCCCCACCAGACCTCGCCGACGCGCCAGCCGGTCAGGATGACCTTGTCGCCCGCCTGCCAGTCATCGCTGTCGGAGCGCTCGACGGTGCCGGCGAAGTCGATGCCCGGCACATGCGGGTAGCTGCGCACGAGGCCGCCGCCTCCGGTCAGGCACAGCCCGTCCTTGTAGTTCAGCGTCGAATGCTCCACCGCCACCGTGACGTCCGCTTCGGGCAGCCGGTCCTCGCCGATGCGATCGACGGACTGGGTGATGTTGCCGTCCTTGTCCTTCTCGACGATCAGCGCCCTGAAGCTCATGGAGTCCTCCGCTTGTCCGATTTCATCCCAACCGCCCCGGCAAAGCGGAACCTGTCGGACAATGAAACGTCTGGCAAGCCTGTGCAAGTCGTCGTGCCGCTTTGCAAACGTCCGGCCCCTTGCTAAGAAGCGCCGACTCCGAGGGAGCGCCTGGGGGACCGCGGGACAGCATGAAGACCGAGCGCAGCATGAGGCTCATCGCCGGAAACTCGAACCGATCCCTGGCCGAGGCCATCGCCCGGCGCATCTCGGTCTACCGGGGCGACAAGATCGCGCTCGCCGACGCGCGGGTCGAGCGGTTCAACGACAAGGAGATCTTCGTCGAGATCTACGACAACGTGCGCGGCGAGGACGTCTTCATCCTCCAGTCGACCTCGAACCCGGCCAACGACAACCTGATGGAGCTGCTGATCATCACGGACGCGCTGCGCCGTGCCTCGGCCCGGCGCATCACCGCTGTGATGCCCTATTTCGGCTATGCGCGGCAGGACCGCAAGACCGCGGCGCGCACGCCGGTCTCGGCGAAGCTGGTGGCCAACCTGATCACCGTGGCCGGCCTCAACCGGGTGCTGACCATGGACCTGCATGCCGGGCAGATCCAGGGGTTCTTCGACATTCCGACCGACAACCTCTACGCCGCGCCGGTCTTCGCGCTCGATATCAAGCACCAGCTGGGCAAGCGCGAAGACCTCACCGTCGTCTCGCCCGATGTCGGCGGCGTGGTGCGCGCGCGCGATCTCGCCAAGCGCATCGGCGCCGATCTCGCGGTCGTCGACAAGCGCCGGGTGCGGCCGGGCGAGATCGCCAGCATGACGGTGATCGGCGACGTCCAGGGCCGCACCTGCGTCATGGTCGACGACATCTGCGATACCGCCGGCACGCTATGCAAGGCGGCCGAGCTTCTGAAGGAGCAGGGCGCGCGCGAGGTGCATGCCTATATCAGCCACGGCGTGCTGAGCGGCCCCGCGGTCGAGCGCATCGCCGGCTCGGTGCTGGAGCGCCTGGTGATCACCGATTCGATCGAGCCGACCGAGGCGGTCAAGGCGGCGAAGAACATCCGCGTGGTCTCGGTGGCGCCGCTGTTCGCGCAGGCGGTGCTCAATGTGGGCAATGACACCTCGGTCTCGTCGCTGTTCCACGAGGACACGCTGGCGCCGATCTACGAGGCCTTCTACCGGGTGGAATGAGGCGCGCGAGCGGCAGCCCGCGCAACTGCGGGCTTGCCCCGGCTGCCGGCATTCAGTATAGGAGCGCCGAGTTTTCCCGATGCGCCGACTCCGCGTGCGGGGCCATGCGGCCCGGCCGGTGCCGGCAGAGACGACAGGCGGTTCGGCGATATATCCGCTGGCCGTGGAGGAGCCGAGAGATGAAGGCCGACATTCACCCGGATTACCACGTGATCAACGTGAAGATGACCGACGGCACCGAGGTGCAGATGCGCTCGGCCTGGGGGGCCGAGGGCGAGACGCTGCAGCTGGAGGTCGACCCCAGCTCGCATCCGGCATGGACCGGCGGCAGCCAGCGCCTGATGGACACGGGCGGCCGGGTGTCGCGGTTCAAGAAGAAGTTCGAAGGTTTCGGTTTCTGATTCCGGGCCGGATTGGCATAATGAGTGTGAGCGCGCCCCGCGCCGGGCGCGCTTTTCGTTCCTGCGTGGGGAGCTCTTCGAGCGATGGACGCCCGCCCCGGCCCTGACTCCGCACATGTGATCGTGCTGGGCAACGAGAAAGGCGGCTCGGGCAAGTCCACCACGGCCATGCAGATCTTCGTCGCCCTGGCCCGCGCCGGGCACCGGGTCGGGGCGCTCGACCTCGACCCCCGCCAGCAGAGTTTCTTCCGCTATCTCGACAACCGCGAGGCGCATGGCCAGCGCATCGGCGCCACCCTGCGCATGCCGCAGCGGGTGCGCATCCAGCCAAGTCAGGCGCCGCTGCGCGAGGAGGCCGCCGAGGCCGACCGGGCCCGGCTGGGCGAGGCGCTCGCCGAGCTGTCGGCCGAGTGCACCTTCATCGTCATCGACACGCCAGGCGCGGTGACGCCGCTGTCCGAGGCCGCCCACGCGGCGGCGGATACGCTGATCACGCCGATCAACGACAGCCTGGTCGATTTCGACCTGCTGGGCCGGGTCGATCCGGTGTCGGGCAAGGTGACCGGTCCCTCGATCTACTCCGAGATGGTCTGGAAGGCCCGCCAGCGCCGCGCGGCGCAAGGACGCCTGCCGCTGGACTGGGTCGTGCTCAGGAACCGCCTGTCGACCCTGGATTCGCGCAACCGGCGGCGGGTCGGCAAGGTCATGGCGGACCTGGCGCGCCGCATCGGCTTCCGCATCGTGCCGGGGCTCTCCGAGCGGGTGATCTTCCGCGAGCTGTTCCTCAACGGGCTGACGCTTCTGGACCTGCGGCAGGACGGGCCGGTGGCGCTGACCATGAGCCACGTGGCGGCGCGGCAGGAGGTTCGGGAAATGATCAAGGCGCTCGATCTGCCGGGCGTCGAACCGGTCGCCTAGAGCCGCGAGGAAAGAATCGAGCCATGCGCATCGCGATGATCGGCACTGGCTATGTCGGCCTGGTCTCCGGGGTCTGCTTCTCGGATTTCGGGCACCAGGTGATTTGCGTCGACAACAACGCCGACAAAATCGAGCGGCTCACACGCGGCGAGGTGCCGATCTATGAGCCGGGTCTCGACCAGCTGCTGCGCAGGAACATCGAGGCCGGACGGCTAACCTTCAGCCGCGACCTGGCCAGCGCGATGCGCGGTGCCGAGGCCGTGTTCATCGCCGTCGGCACCCCCGCGCGACGCGGCGACGGACATGCCGACCTGAGCTATGTGTTCGCAGCGGCCGAGCAGATCGCGGCCCAGATCGAGGACTATGTCGTGGTGGTGACCAAGTCGACCGTGCCGGTCGGCACCAACCGCGAGGTGCTGCGCCGGATTCGCGCGGCCCGGCCCGACGCGGCCTTCGACGTCGCCTCCAACCCCGAGTTCCTGCGCGAGGGCTCGGCGATCGAGGACTTCATGCGACCCGATCGCGTGGTGGTCGGGGTGGAGAGTCAACGCGCGGCCGAGGTGATGGCCGAGGTCTACCGCCCGCTGTTCCTGCGCGAGACGCCGATCGTGAAGACCGGCCTCGAGTCCGCGGAGATGATCAAGTACACGGCCAATGCCTTTCTCGCCACCAAGATCACCTTCGTCAACGAGATCGCCGATCTTTGCGAGAAGGTGGGGGCGAACGTGCAGGAGGTGGTCAAGGGCATCGGGCTCGACGGGCGCATCGGCATGAAGTTCCTGCATCCGGGGCCCGGCTTCGGAGGCTCGTGCTTTCCCAAGGACACCATGGCGCTCAGGCGCACCGCCGAGGAAAACGGCCTGCCGCTGCGCCTCGTCTCGACCGTGATCGAGACCAACGAGGCGCGCAAGCGGGCGATGGCCGAAAAGATCATCACGGCCGCCGGCGGATCGGTGCAGGGCAAGCGTATCGCCGTGCTGGGCGTGACCTTCAAGCCCAACACCGACGACATGCGCGAGGCGCCGAGCCTGGTGATCGTCCCCGCGCTCAGGGAGGCGGGGGCCGAGCTGGTGCTTTGCGACCCGCAGGGCCGCAAGGAGGGCGAGGCGCTGCTCGGTCCGGCCGCATGGGTCGGGGACCCCTATGCCGGGGCCGCCGGCGCCGACATCATCGTGCTGATCACCGAGTGGAACGAGTTCCGCGCCCTCGACCTTCGGCGCATCCGCCGGCAGATGCGCGGCGATCTGCTGGTCGACCTGCGCAATGTCTACCTGCCGCAGGAGGCGCGCGAGGCGGGGCTCACCTATGTCTCGCTGGGGCGGCTCTGATCGCTCGCGGGCCGGCCCGTCAGGTGCCCGGCGCCACCGCCACGCAGTTGCGCCCGCTGGCGCGCAGCGTCTGGCAGGCCTGCGTGGCGTATCGCGGCGCCAGTCCGACGAAGCGCACGCGGTAGAGCCGCTTGCCCGCGCGGCCCCGGACCACGTCGATCTCCGGGGCCGCATCGGCAAGCGTCTTGAGTTTCCCTAGCGTGACCTCGGTCACCCGCGCCACCGCGGCGGCGCGGTTGTCGAAGCGGCCGAGCTCGACTGTCCAGTCGGGCTTGGGCAAGGGCGGCCGGATGCTGCCCGCCGCGCCGAGCCTCGTGTCGCCGGGGCGCAGCGGCGGCGCCCCTGAATAGAGCGGCGCAAAGGCCGAATCGGAGCGCGGCGTGGCGGCCTGCGCCTCGCCGGCGATCACGCTTGCCAGCATGTCGAGCCCGGTTGCCGGGGTCCCCGGCTTGGCCGGCGGCAGCGGCGCCTTGGCGACCTCGATGCTGTCCGAGGACGGCAGGACCACCTGCGCATAGGTGGGCTCGCTCGCAAAGCCCTTGTCGAGCAGATGGGCGACGCGGGCATTGCGCCAGCGCGAGGAGCGACCGCCGAAGACCACGACCAGGACCCGCTCGTGCCCCCGGTGCGCCGACGCGGCGAGGTTGTAGCCCGCGGCGCGGGTGTAGCCAGTCTTGACTCCGTCGGCGCCGCGATAGGTCGACAGCAGCCGGTTCGTCGTCCAGATGTGCTTGCCCGCCGCATAGGTCGACCTGCGCCCGAAGATGTTCCAGTACTGCGGAAAATCGTAGTGCAGATGGCGCGCCAGAATCGCCATGTCGCGCGGCGTCGAGAGGTGGCCGCGCTCGGTCAGCCCGTTGGCGTTCTTGAACGTGGTGTTCTTCATGCCCAGCTGCCGCGCCTTCGCCGTCATCAGCTTTGCGAAGGCATGCTCGGAGCCGGCGACCGCGTCGCCCAGCGCCACGGCCGCGTCATTTGCAGACTTGATGGCTGCGGCGCGGATCAGGCTGCGGATGGTGACCAGCTGTCCTTCCCTGAGATAGAGCTTGGACGGCGGCTGGCTGGCGGCGTTGTGCGAGACCCGGACCTTCTGGTCGAGTCTGAGCTGACCGTTCTGGATCGCCTCGAAGGTCAGATAGAGGGTCATCATCTTGGTCAGCGATGCCGGCGGCTGGCGCCGGTCGGCATGGTACTGGTAGAGCACCTTGCCGTTTCGCATGTCCATCACGATCGCGGAGTATTGCGCCGCCGATGCCGGCGGACCGCCGGCCAGCGCCAGAAACACCACCGCGAAAAAGAGAATACTCCGGAGTCCCTGCCCGGCGACTTGCATCGTTACCCACCTCAATACTCAGCCCGCCCTATCCAGGCGTGTTTACTGCCGCTCGATCGCGTCTGTTGTGTATTGCGAGCCTAACAGACCGAAACTGATTTGAGAATCCAAAAATTGCCCGATGTACGCATTCTACCGTCGGTTGCACAACGGCGGGTCCGCCGGCGGCCCGGCACGGATCCGCCGCGGGTGCGTCATTGTGCGGCGCACAATTCTCTTGACGCACTGCAACATAAGCGCCATATTCCCGGCCAGAAGCCAATGCTGGAAGCGCCCGGGCAAACGCGCCCTGTCGTGATTCCAACCCGATGCGAACGAGGAGATCCGCCATGACCACCAAGTCGAACGGCAAGCAGACGTCCAAGACGACCGAGAAGACCGCCGGCCAGATCGGCGCCGAGACCGGCAAGACGATTGACGCCGGCGCCCGGCAGGCCCGCAAGGGCATGGAGGCGGCCGCCGCCTTCGGCCAGGGCAACATCGAGGCCATCGTCGCCTCTTCGACCATCGCCACCAAGGCGCTCGAGATGATGACCTCCGAGGTCGCCGCCTACTCGAAGAAGAGCTACGAGGACGGCATGGCCGCCGCGAAGGAGCTCAGCTCGTGCCGCAATGTCGCGGAGCTGGTCGAGAAGCAGACCGCGTTCCAGCGCAAGTCGCTCGAGAGCCTGATCGCCGAGGCGTCGAAGCTCAACGAGCTCTACGCCGCCGCCGCGAAGGAGGCGTTCGAGCCTCTGGGCAAGCGGTTCAGCGAGGCGGTGGAGATGGTCAAGGGCTACCGCTTCTGATTCCTCCCCGGAAGCGTGTGAGGGGAAAGGGGGCCTCGGCCCCCTTTTCTCTTTTGTTCACTTCAATATATTCGATTGCAGCATGGGCAGAGCAGCGCGGACCGGCATTGCGAGCGGAATGAGTGCGCGACCGAGCGGCACGCCCGGCCGTCACCACCGGCCTTTGCCGCTGCGGCTCGGCCGCGACGATCCGCCGGACAACGGCAGCGGCGGCGATGGCAGCGACGGCGACGTCGGCGTCTCGGTCAGGACGCGCGCCAAGACGAAGAAGCCCTCGCTCTACAAGGTGCTCATGCTCAACGACGACTACACGCCCATGGAATTCGTCGTCTACGTGCTGCAGCGCTTCTTCGGCATGGACCACACCCGGGCCGTGGACATCATGCTCACCGTGCACAACAAGGGTGTCGCGGTGGTCGGTGTCTATCCCTACGAAGTGGCCGAGACCAAGGTGATGCAGGTGATGGACTGCGCCCGCTCGAACCAGCACCCGCTGCAATGCACCTTGGAGAAGGAGTGAGTCAGATTTGATACGCTCCGGCAAATCTTGCGCTTGATCCGGCGCATGACAACGCCAAGATAAGAAGTCTGTGGTGTAGGATGGCCGTCGGTCGCGGTCATCCGCTCCGGCGCCCGGCGCCGCCCCCGACCACCGGTCCGCCCGCTCGCGGGCGCGCGAAGGAGAGGTTCATGCCGTCACTCACTCCCACGCTGGAAGAAGCCATTCATCGGGCGATCGGCTTCGCCAACGCGCGGCGGCACGAGCTCGCGACGCTCGAGCACCTGTTGCTCGCCCTGCTCGACGAACCGGATGCGGCGCGTGTGCTGCGGGCCTGCGCGGTCGACCTGAGCGAGCTGAGAAAGAACCTCACCCGCTTCATCGATTCCGAGCTCGAGACCCTGGTCTTCGACTCCGACGGCTCGGAGGCCGCGCCCTCGACCGGCTTCCAGCGCGTGATCCAGCGGGCCGCCATCCATGTGCAGAGCTCGGGCCGCTCGGAGGTCACGGGGGCCAACGTGCTGGTCGCGATCTTCAACGAACGCGAAAGCCACGCGGCCTATTTCCTGCAGGAGCAGGACATGACCCGCTATGACGCGGTCAATTTCCTCAGCCACGGGGTGGCCAAGAACCCCGCCTTCGGCGAGAGCCGTGCGGTGCGCGGCGCCGAGGAGGCCGAGCAGCAGGAAAAGCCGAGCCGCGGCGGCCCCAAGGCGGAGGAGACCAGCCTCGGCAAGTTCTGCGTCAACCTCAACGCCAAGGCACGCGACGGCCGGGTCGACCCGTTGATCGGCCGCGAGATCGAGGTCGAGCGCTGCATCCAGGTGCTGTGCCGGCGGCGCAAGAACAACCCGCTGCTGGTCGGCGACCCCGGGGTCGGCAAGACGGCGATCGCCGAAGGCCTGGCCAAGCAGATCGTCGAGGGCTCGGTGCCCGACGTGCTCGGCGGCTCGACCATCTTCGCGCTCGACATGGGGGCGCTCTTGGCCGGGACGCGCTATCGCGGCGACTTCGAGGAGCGGCTCAAGGCCGTGATCCGCGAGCTCGAGGAGCACCCCGACGCAATCCTGTTCATCGACGAGATCCACACCGTGATCGGCGCCGGCGCCACCACGGGCGGCGCCATGGACGCCTCGAACCTGCTCAAGCCCGCATTGCAGTCGGGCACGCTGCGCTGCATGGGCAGTACGACCTACAACGAGTTTCGCCAGCACTTCGAGAAGGACCGGGCGCTCAGCCGCAGGTTCCAGAAAATCGACGTGAAGGAGCCCTCGACCGAGGACACGGTGAAGATCCTGCGCGGGCTGAAGCCGTTCTTCGAGTCCCACCACGAAGTGCGCTACACCAACGAGGCGATCAAGTCGGCGGTGGACCTCTCGGCGCGCTACATCCACGACCGCAAGCTGCCGGACAAGGCGATCGACGTGATCGACGAGGCCGGCGCGGCGCAGCACCTGCTGCCCGCCAACAAGCGGCGCAAGACCATCACGCCCAAGGAGGTCGAGGCGGTGGTGGCCAAGATCGCGCGCATCCCGCCCAAGACCGTCTCGAAGAACGACGCCGAGACGCTGCGCACGCTCGAGCCCAACCTCAAGCGCGTGGTGTTCGGCCAGGACCCGGCCATCGAGGCGCTCGCCTCGGCCATCAAGCTCAGCCGCGCCGGCCTGCGCGAGCCGGAAAAGCCGATCGGCTGCTATCTGTTCGCCGGGCCCACCGGGGTCGGCAAGACCGAGGTCGCGCGCCAGCTCGCCCAGTGCATGGGCGTCGAGATGCTGCGCTTCGACATGTCCGAATACATGGAGAAGCACTCGGTCAGCCGCCTGATCGGCGCACCGCCGGGCTATGTCGGCTTCGACCAGGGTGGGCTGTTGACCGACGGCATCGACCAGCATCCGCACTCGGTGCTGCTGCTCGACGAGATCGAGAAGGCGCACATGGATGTATTCAACATCCTGTTGCAGATCATGGACCACGGCAAGCTGACCGACCACAACGGCAAGCAGGTGGACTTCCGCAACGTGGTGCTGATCATGACCACCAATGCCGGCGCCACCGAGATCGCCAAGCCGGCAATCGGATTCGGCCGCACCCAGCGTGAGGGCGAGGACATGGCCGCGATCGAGCGCATGTTCACGCCCGAGTTCCGCAACCGCCTCGACGCGGTGATCTCGTTCGGCGCGCTGCCGCGCGAGGTGATCCTGCAGGTGGTCGAGAAGTTCGTGCTCCAGCTCGAGGCCCAGCTGATCGAGCGCGGGGTCTCCATCGACCTCACGCGCGAGGCCGCCGAGTGGCTGGCCGACCAGGGCTATGACGAGAAGATGGGGGCGCGGCCGCTCGCCCGCGTGATCCAGGAGAACATCAAGAAGCCGCTCGCGGAGGAGCTGCTGTTCGGCAAGCTCGCCAAGGGCGGCGTGGTCCGCGTCGGCGTGGCGAACGGCAAGATCAGCCTCGAGATCCTGCCGCCGGGCCATCCGCGGCTTCCGCCCAAGCGCACGCCGCTGCTCACTGCCGGCTGACCCGCGGCACGCGCGGAAGGACCGCCTCCGGGCAAACCGGGAGGCGGTCCTTTCGTCTCCATGGCGTGTCGCGAATCCGGTTGCGCGCGCGGCCGCCTTCTCCCAATCTGCGCCGCGGCGGCAGGGGCGTCCTGAGAAGGAGCGAGCATGGCTGAGAAGGTCGTTATCGTCGGCGGCGGCCAGGCCGGCGCAGCGCTCGTTGCCAGGCTCCGCAATGACGGCTTCACCGGCCGGATCACCCTGGTCGGCGACGAGCCCGTGCCGCCCTATCAGCGCCCGCCGCTGTCGAAGAAATACCTGCTGGGCGAGTTCACGGTCGAGCGCCTGTTCCTCAAACCCGAAGCCTTCTACCACGAGCACGACGTCGAGCTGGTCCTTGAGACCCCGGTGTCTGCCATCGACCGGTCCGCGCGGGAAGTCGTCGCGGGGCAGAGGCGGATTGGCTACGACGTGCTGGCGCTGACCACAGGCGCCCTGCCCCGCCGCTTGCCGCCGGCGCTCGGCGGGGCGCTGGACGGCGTCCACGTTGTGCGCACGCTTGCCGATGTCGACAACATGGCGCCGGCCATCGTTGCCAGCCGCCGCGCGCTGATCGTGGGCGGCGGATATATCGGGCTCGAGGCGGCCGCGGTCTGCGCGCTGAAGGGGCTGCATGTCACCGTGATCGAGGTCGCGCCGCGCATCCTGCAGCGTGTCGCCGCGCCCCAGACGGCGGACTTCATCCGCACGCTGCACCTCTCGCACGGCGTCGAGCTGCGCGAGGGCGTCGGCCTCGAGCGGCTGGTCGGCGACACGCGCGTCGAGGCGGCCGAGCTCGCCGGGGGCGAGCGGATCGCCACCGACGTCGCCATCGTCGGCATCGGCGTCACGCCGAACACGCAGCTTGCCGAAGCCGCCGGCCTGGCCATCGACAACGGCATCGCCGTGGACGGGCTGTGCCGGACCTCGGACCCGTCGATTCTCGCCGCCGGCGACTGCGCGTCCTTCCCGTTCCGGGGCACCCGGGTTCGCCTGGAGTCGGTGCAGAACGCGATCGACCAGGCCGAGCATGCCGCCCGCGTCATCATGGGGACCGACGAGGCCTACAATCCGGTGCCGTGGTTCTGGTCCGACCAGTACGACGCGCGGCTGCAGATCGCCGGCCTGCACCTGGGCTACGAACGGACCTTCGTCCGGCCCGGCCACCGCCCCGGCGGACAGTCGGTCTGGTACTACCGCGGCGCCACGTTCCTCGCGGTCGACGCGGTCAACGACCCGAAGGCCTACATGCAGGGCAAGCGCTGGCTGGAAGCGGGCGTCTCTCCCGATATCGAGGCGCTGAGAGATCCGGAAACCGATCTGCGCAGCCTCGCCTGAGCTCCGAAACGCGTGCATTCGCCGCCTTGTGGAGCGGGTCAGGTTTCGGTTTAATGTCGCCACGACGGAGGGTCCGGTTCGATCGTGCGGGAGCGCGTTCGGGCACGTCGATTTGCCGGGTGCCGTTAGCGGCGCCTCCGCGCTGCAGAAGGGAGAAAGCGTGTCGCTGGAAGAGAACGGCGCCGAGACATTGGCGTTTCCGGAGGGGACGACCCTGCACGCCTGCGGAGAGGAAGGCGTTATCGCGCTGTCTCAGAACTGGCACGAGACGCATTTCGTGCCGGGGGCGCTGATCGTCAGCGAGGACGAAACCGACGACGACGTCTTCTTCGTCCTAACGGGTCGCGCGCGCGCCGCCACCTACACGAACCGAGGACGCGAGGTCTTTCTCTCCGACCTGCCGCCGGGCGAGGCGTTCGGGCTCTTTGCCGCCATCGACGGCCAGCCGCGGTCGACCAATGTGATCGCCGTCGACAACTCGCGCATCGCGCGCATGACCGGCGAGAAATTCTGCGAGGTCCTGTTCAGCCATCCGGACGTCAACCGGGCCTTCATCCTCTACATGGTCGACCGGATCCGCTCGCTGTCGAGCCGCGTCACCTCGGTCACCACGCTCAGTGCCGAGCAGCGGCTGATCTCGGAACTGCTGCGCCTTGCCGAAGGCGGGCGCAGCGCGGGCGACTCCGCCGTGATCGACCCGGTGCCGACCCAGCAGGAGCTGGCAACGCTTCTGTTCTCGCAACGCGAGGCGATCGGGCGCGACATGTCGAAGCTGAAGGACGCCAGGCTGATCGAACGGCGCGGACGCGCCTTGCTCATCAAGAGCCTGACCGGGTTGCGCACGCGGCTCGAGAACGGGTGATCCAACCGAGCGCGGGTTCCTTGCCCCCACGACGGATCAAGCTTCGACAAACTCGCCCCTGTGGCTATCATGCTGCCAACGATCAGGGGTGGCGGATGCAGATTTTGAAAGAGCTGTCTCGCTTCGGCTTTGTCGGGGTCGTCGCGACGACGGTGCATGTGATCATCGGACTGGGGCTCTCCTACGGAGTCGGCATGGTGCCATTTTGGGCAAACCTGGTCGCCTTCTCCAGCGCGGTCGGCGTCTCGTTCCTGGGCCAGACCCGATTGACCTTTCCGAATGCGACCGCCGACAGCGCGGCGTTCGCACGCTTTGCCAGCGTGGCCATCACGGGGCTCGCACTTAATCAGGCGATCGTCTGGATCGTGACATCAGCCTTCCACGGGCCCTATTGGCTGGCGCTGGCGATCATCGTCAGCACGGTGCCGGGCCTCACCTTCGTCCTGCTGAAGTTCTGGGCGCTCAGGAGCTAGCCGGCGGGTCGCGACAGTCTGCCCCGTCAGCGCCGCCACGCCCGCATGTTCCGCGATCACGTAGACCGGCCGGCCCTTGACCTCGGTGAAGACGCGCGCGAGGTATTCGCCGATCACGCCCAGGCCGAGCAGCACCAGCCCGTTGAGAAACAGCGTGACCACCATCAACGAGGCATAGCCGGGCACGTCGATGCCGTAAATCAGTGTCCTGACAATGATATACAGCCCGAATAGCACGGCGAAGGCGGCGATTGCGAAGCCGATATAGCTCCAGATCTTGAGCGGAGCCGCCGAGAAGGAAACGATCCCGTCGATCGCCAGCGAAAACAGGCGCGGCCAGTTCTGCTTGGCCGTGCCGGCGGCCCGCGTCTCGCGCGCGTAGTCGAGCACCGCCTGGCGAAAGCCGAGCCAGGCGAACACGCCCTTCATGAAGCGCGAGCGCTCGGGCAAAGCCGCCAGGGCCTCGACCACGCGCCGGTCCATGAGGCGGAAATCTCCGACATTCGCCGGGATGTCCACATTGCTGAGCCGCCCGATCAGCCGGTAGAAAAGGCGCGCGGTGGATTGCTTCAGCCAGCCTTCTCCGTCGCGGCTGGAGCGACGGGCCAGGACCACGTCATAGCCCTCGCGCCACTTGGCGACCATCTCGGGGATCAGCTCCGGAGGATCCTGCAAATCCGCGTCCATCGGGATGACGGCTTGGCCCGCGGCAAAGTCCAGACCGGCACTCAGCGCGTTCTCCTTGCCGAAATTGCGCGACAGGCGCAGCAGGCGGATGCGCGGTTCCCGCTCGCGCAAGGCCCGCAGGCGCTGGAAGGTGTCGTCCGTGCTGCCATCGTCGACGCACAATATCTCCCAATTGCGCGTCACGCCGTCGACAACGGGCAGGAGGCGTCCCAGGAACCCGTCAATCACGGCACTCTCGTTCCACATGGGAACGACGACGCTCAGCTCGACGGTGTCCGGTGACCCCCTGGCCATCACGGTCGGCGTCCTTTCCGGGGACGGGCGATCCCGCAGGCCACTGTGCGGGAGGCGGGTTGTGCCGGTCAAGTCGAGAGCGCGCCGGGGCTGTCGTGCCGTGCCAGCCCGATCAACGGGGCCGCCTCGTTGGTCACCGCAAAGGCGGGCACGGCCCGCATGCGCGCCGCCATCTTGCCCTTGGCCACGAAACGGTCGCGGAAGGCGGCCAGATCGGCCTGCGCGCACCAGCCCAGCGCGACGCTGCCGAACAGGTAGAGCCCGCCCCAGGCCGCCGTCGCCAATGCCAGGTCCCCCGCGACCCGGGCGAGCATGGACGTGAAGACGTCGAGCGCCCGGCGCGCCGCAGGATCGGCGGCTGCAAGGGCGATCACCTGCTGCGAGTGCAGGTCGGCCGCGAGATCGCGATGTGCCGCGAAATACCGGTAAAGGCGGACGACTCCGCCACCCGAGAGGATGTCCTCGACACTCGCGCCGCCTGGCGCGAGCTTGGCCACCAGCGCGAGCTCGTCGGAGGCCGTCGCGCCCAGCGTCATGTGGCCCGCCTCGCTGGCGACGCTCAGCCAGCCGGCTGCCGCCGGGACAAGCGCCGCAGCACCGAAGCCGGTGCCGACATTGACCGCGAGCCGCGCTCCGCCGGCCTCGGGCGGGACATCCGGCGTCACCACCGGCGTGAGATCCGCGGGTTCGAGAAACGGGATTGACAGCGCCGCCGCCTGCAGGTCGTTGAACAGGCTGACCGGCACGCCACCCAGCGAGGCGGAGACCTCGGCCGGACTGATCGTCCAGTCCCCGTTGGTCAGCCTGATCTCTCCCCGCGCAACCGGGCCCGCGGCGCCGACACTTGCCGAGGTGCAGTCCGCAAGACCGCCGATTTGCCGCAGATAGGCAGCCACGGCATGCGCAAAGGTGGGACAGCCCGCCGTGCCGTGCTCGGCCCGGTCGGCGAGTTCGCCGTCGTCCCACGCCCGGGCGAACCGCACGTTGGTTCCGCCCACATCGGCCACCAGCCGCCAGCCGGGCATGGCCTCAGCCCCGTGACGGGCGCGGCGCGCCCTCCAATGCGGCCAGGAAGGCGCGGTACCAGGCATGCACGTCGCTGCCGCGAACGCTCTTGACGAGGGCCCGGTTGCGCGAGCGCCGCTCGCGCAGGGGCATGGTCAGGGCGCGCTGCAGGCTCTCGGCCATCTCGTCCACGTCGTAGGGATTGACGATCAGCGCGCTGGTCAGCTCCTCGGCCGCGCCCGCGAACTTCGACAGCACCAGCACGCCCGGATTTTCCTCGTCCTGGGCCACGACATACTCCTTGGCCACCAGGTTCATGCCGTCGCGCAGCGGGCTGACGAAGCCCACGTCGCTGGCACGGAACAAGGCAGCCAGGGTCGGACGGGGCACCGCCCGGTGGATATAGCGAACCGGCGTCCAGTCGAAATCCGCGAAGCGGCCGTTGATCGAGCTCGACAGCGACTCGAGCTCCTCGCGGATGTCGGCATAGGCCTCGACATCCTCGCGGGTCGGCGGCGCGATCTGCATGAGGGAGACCTTCTTGAGGTTCTCGGGATAGAGCTCGAGCATCCGCCCGAAGGCGCGCAGCCGGTCGGGAAGCCCCTTCGAGTAGTCGAGACGGTCGACGCCGATGATCTGTCGCCGCTCGAGCGAGCGCTGGCGCAAAAGCTCGATCTCCGATTTGGCCCGGGCGCTGTGCGCCATCTTGACGAAGCTGTCGACATCGATGCCGATCGGAAAGCAGCCAATGCGGGTGGTTTCGCCGAAGGCATGCGCAATATTTTCGTCCTCGACGGTTCCCCCGCTCTGCTCCTCGACATACTGGCAAAAATTCCCGAGGTCGGTGTGGGTCTGGAAGCCGACCAGGTCGTAGGCGAACAGCGAGCGGATCAGCCAGTGGTGCTCGGGCGCGGCGGCCAGCATCTCGGGCGGGCAGAACGGGATGTGCAGGAAGAAGCCGAGCCGTTGCTTGTGACCGCGGCGGCGCAGCTCGGCGCCGAGCGGGATCAGGTGGTAGTCGTGGATCCAGACGATGTCGTCGTCCTCGAGCAGCGGCGAGAGCGCCTCGGCGAACTTCGAGTTGACGCGCTTGTAGCCGCGCAGATCGGCGCTGTTGAACTCCATCAGATCCAGCCGGTAGTGGAACAGCGGCCACAGCACGCTGTTGGAAAAGCCGGCGTAATACTCGCGGTAGTCCTTCTGGGTCAGCGGCAGCGTCACCGTGCGGATCCCGGAGACCTCCTCGACATGGGGGGGGACGCGCGTGCCGGGCGGCACGGTCTTGCCGTCCCAGCCGAACCAGATGCCGCCGTGCCGGCTGAGGGCGTCGAGCATCGCCACCGCCAGCCCGCCGGTCTGCGCCGCGTCCTTGAGATCCGCGACCCGGTTCGAGACGATGACCAACCTGCTCATACGACGGCCTCCCATGGGCGCGACAAGCGCATCGCGCCGTTGATGATACCAACCATGGAATAGGTCTGCGGGAAATTCCCCCACAGCTCTCCCGTGCGCGGATCGACGTCCTCCGAGAGCAGCCCCAGATGGTTGCGGCAGGCAAGGAGCGCCTCGAAGATCTCGCGTGCCTCGTCGCGCCGGCCGATCCGGGCAAGCGCATCGAGGCGCCAGAAGGCACAGACGTTGAAGGCGCTGCTCGGCACGCCGAAATCGTCCGCCGCCTCATAGCGCCGCATGTGCGGGCCGTCGGCCAGCGCCTCCTCGAGCCGCTCGTAGGTGCTGACGAAGCGCTTGTCGTTCGGCGCCATGAAACCGACCTCGCCCATCAGCAGCACGCTGGCGTCGAGGTGGCGGCCGCCGGCACTGTCGACGAACGCCCGGCGCTCCTCGGACCAGCAGTTATCGAGGATGAACCTGCGGATCTCGCGGGCGCGCCCGCGCCACATCGCGGACCGGTCCTCTTCCCCGAGATGCGTCGCGATCTTTGCCAGGCGGTCGCAGCCGGCCCAGCACATCAGCGCCGAGGACGTGTGCACGCCGCTGCGCGACCGCAATTCCCACATCCCGGCATCGGGCTGGTCGTGCAAGGCATAAGCCCTCTCTCCCACCGCCTCGAGCCGGCGGAAGTCCGCGCGCCCCGCCGGCATCTCGAGCCGGCTGTCGAAGAAGGTCTGCACGGCGCCGAGAATCACGTTGCCATAGACGTCGTGCTGGGAATGCTCATGCGCCTGGTTGCCGACGCGAACCGGTCCCATGCCGCGGTAGCCGGGAAGACCGTCGATGATGCGCTCGCCCAGGTCTTTCGCGAGATCGACGCCGTAGACCGGCTGCATGACCCCGCCGTCCGTCTCCGCGATGACGTTGCGCAGCCACCGGACGTAGCGCTCCATGGTCGTGACCGCACCGACGCTGTTCAGCGCGCGTACCACGAAGAAGGCATCGCGCAGCCAGCAAAAGCGGTAGTCCCAGTTTCGACCGCTGCCCGGGGCCTCGGGGATGGAGGAGGTCACCGCGGCGACGATCGCCCCGGTCGGCTCGTAGGTGCACAGCTTCAGCGTGATCGAGGCGCGCACCACGGCCTCCTGCCACTCGAGCGGCACCGCCAGCCGGTTCGACCAGCCGCGCCAGTGCTCGGCGGTGCGCTTCATGAACGAGCGCGCCATCTCGCCCACGCCGCCCGAAAGCGTCTCGTCCGGGCCCAGGATCATGTTGATGACCCGGTCGAGGTTGAACACCCGCTCGCTGAGCAGGTAGTCGATCGGCGCATCCGTGGTCAGCCTCAGCGTGGTGTTCGGCCCGACATAGCGGATATGGTTCGAGCCGCGGGTGATCTGCGGTGCCTGCGTGCCGTATTCGAAGGTCGGCCTGACGCGAAGGCGCACGCGCGGCGCGCCGCCCAGCGGCCGAATTCGACGCACCAGCGACTGCGGTCTGAAGATCCGGTCGCGCCAATGGAACCGGGGCGCAAAGTCGATCACTTCGACCGATCCCGCATTCGAGTGCAAGACGGTGCGCAGGATCGCGGTGTTCTTCTCGTAGCTCTGCTCGCTGTGCGTCAGGCCCTCGAGATCGACGGCCAGCAGGCTGTCCTCGGCCGTTGCCGGATCGCCGCCCAGGAGTGCCGAGAACACCGGATCGCCGTCAAAGCGCGGCAGGCAGCACCACAGGATGCGCGCCTCGCGATCGATCAGGGCGCAGAAGCTGCAGTTGCCGACGAAGCCGAGATCGAGCGTGCTCAAGGTCTCTCTCGCTTCTCCTGGGGCGCCGCCCGACCGGCGGAAAGCCGCGCGCTCAGCTTGTCGAGCCAATCGAGAAACGCCTCGGTGTCCGCCACGCGATAGCGCGCGGCCGTTTCGCCGCAGCCGATCTTGATCGAGATGCCGTCGAGCACGGCCACGGCGCGAAACGCATCTTCGTCGGTCACGTCGTCGCCCGCATAGAGCGGGCGCCTGCCGGCAAAGGGCGGCTCGGCCATGAAGTCGTTGACCGCCTCCGCCTTGCTGCGGCGCCCCAGCTTGACCTCGACGACCATCTTGCCGCTCAGCAAATGCGTGCCGGCAAACCGCTGCGCAACCTCCGCAGCCGCCGCGCGGCAACGCGCCTCGAGCTCGGGCCGTTGCCGATAATGCAGCGCGACCGATCCGGGCTTGCGCTCCAGCCGCAGCCCGGGAGCGGCGGAGGCGACCGCGCCGAGGGCTTCGACGATGCCGTCGAGGGCGGCGCCGTCGAAGGCCTCGGCGTGCAACTCGCCATCGCTGCCGCGCCGCTCAAGGCCGTGGGTGCCCGCGACAGCGAAGCGGCGCGGCGCGAAGAACCGGTCGATATCGGCGATGCTGCGGCCCGAGACGATGGCCACGGCGCCGTCCAGCACATTCTCGAGCCGCGCCAGGCTGCGCACTGTGTGCTCCTTGAGCACGACGCCCTCGGGCCGGTCGGTGATGCCGACCAGCGTGCCGTCGAAATCCAGCAGCACGGCAAGGGACCGGGGTGTCAGCGCACTGACGTCGAACGCGGAGAGGTGCTCGCTCATCGCTGCAATGATCCGGAAACCCCTGCGTGTTTGGCGGATGCCAGGCCCAGGCCGCCCTCGATGCTAGCGGACCGGCAAGCCGCGGTAAACCCGAGCCCGGAGGGCCCGGACTCCCGGCCCCCCTTCTCAGTCCGCCGGCGGCGTCGGCAGGATGGCGAGTTCGTGGATATCGACGCCCGGCGGCTGTGCCAGCGCATAGACGACCGAGCGCGCCACGTCCTCCGGCCTCAGCGCGTCGGGCTTCGGATCGTCGAAGAACGGCGTGTCGACCATGCCCGGCTCCAGCAGCATGACCCGCACGCCACTGCCCTTCAGCTCCTCGCGCACCGCATAGCCGATGGCCGAGACGGCCCATTTGGTGGCGCTGTACATCGACCCCGCAAGCACCCGGCGCCCGGCGATGGAGCCGGTGATCACCACCTGCCCGCGCGCCGCCTTCACGTGCTCGAGCGTCGCGCGAAGGGTGTAGGCGACGCCCAGGATGTTCACGTCCACCATCTGCCGCCAGCTCTCCGTAGGCGCGCCGGAGAACCCGCCCGGCCTGCCGCCGGTGCCGGCATTGGCGAACACCGCATCGATGCGGCCGAAGCGCTCGATTACTGCCGCGGCCATGCGTTGCTGGTCCTCGAAGTCGGTGACGTCGGTGGGGATGGCACAAGCCCGCTCGCTGCCCAGTTCCTCGACCAGCCGCTCGAGCTTGTCACGCGAGCGCGCGGCCAGGGCAACGGTCCAGCCATCCTCGGCAGCCGCCCGCGCGGTGGCGGCACCGATGCCGCTCGAGGCGCCGGTGATGAGCAGGACCTTGTTTCGTGCATCGGGCATGAGAGTTTCTCCTCGGCCAGGCGTGGCGGTTGAACGAGGGCATAAACGGCAGCGGCACGGCGCAGTTCCAAGCGGCGACGATGATCCGAGCGCAGCTGCCGCGGGAAGCAATCGCCATGTTCGCCGCCCGGACCAAATGCGAAGCCGGCGGACCCGCAGACCGTGCTATGATTCGGAAACGTTTTACATCCCCAACCAGGCCCAGCGGCACCAGACAGGGCGCAAAGCCGGTGAGCAATACGTCCAGGAACACAGCCTCGATCGTCGTGCGCGAATCGACGCGCACCGATGCGGATGGTCTCGCGGCATTGCACCGCGACGCCTGGCACTACGCCTATCGCGGCATCATCCCGGGGCTCGGGCTCGAGCGCATGATCGCCCGGCGCGGCCCCCTGTGGTGGAAGCGCATGCACGGCCGCGGCGGCCGCACCTTCGTGCTCGAGTTCGACGGCCGGGTCATGGGCTATGTCAGCTTCGGAATGTGCCGGGCCCGCGCGCTCGACCGGCGCGGCGAGATCTACGAGATCTACGTGCGTCCCGAGGCGCAGGGCGTCGGCTTCGGCAAGCGTCTGTTCGCCGAGGCCCGGCGGCGGCTCAGGGAGCGGGGCCTGGCCGGCCTGGTGGTGTGGTCGCTGGCCGAGAACGAGATCGCCTGCCGGTTCTACGAGGCGCAGGGCGGGAAGGCATACGCCTCGGCGCACGACCGGATCGGCGGCGCCCCCCTGGAACTGGTCGCCTACGTCTGGCCCTGACGGCTCACAGGCAGGCGCGGATGCGCCGGGTCGCCTCGCGGATGTTATCCACACTGCTGGCGTAGGAAAAGCGCAGATACCCCTCGCCCCAGGCACCGAAGCTGGTTCCGGCGATGGTCGCCACGCCCGCCTCGTTCAGAAATCGGTCCTGCGCCTGGCGCGCGCTCAGCCCTGTGCCCTCGATGTTGGGAAAGGCGTAGAACGCCCCGGCCGGCTCGACGCAGCGAAAGCCCGGAAGCTGGTTCAGCTCGGTGAGGATGATCCGGCGCCGCTCGTCGAAGGCGGCGACCATCTCGTGCACCGCGTCCTGCGGCCCGGTCAGCGCCGCGAGGCCGGCATATTGTGCGGCCGCGTTGACGCAGGAATGGTCGTTGATGCACAGCCGGGTGGCATGGCCGACCAGCGCCTCGGGCCACACGGCATAGCCCAGCCGCCAGCCGGTCATCGCATAGGTCTTGGACCAGCCGTCGAGCAGGACCAGGCGGTCGCTCAGCTCGGGGTAGCTGAGCAGGCTGACATGCTCGCGGCCGCCATAGAGCATCTGGCTGTAGATCTCGTCGGAGAGGATGGCGACACCGGGGTGCTCCGCGAGGCCCGCAACCAGGCGGTCGATCTGGGCTTTCGGCGTGGCACCCCCGGTCGGATTGGCCGGGCTGTTGATGATGATCAGCCGCGTCCGCGGCGTGATCCGCGACAGCACCGCCTCGGCGTCGAAGGCAAAGCCGTTTGCTTCCTCGAGCGGAATCGGCACCGGGGTGGCGCCGCTGAAGCGGATCACCGACTCATAGATCGGAAAGCCGGGATTGGGATACATAATCTCCGCCCCCGGCTCGCCGAACATCAGCACGACAAAGAACATGGTCGGCTTGCCTCCGGGCACGACGACCACGTGGTCGGGGTTCACCTCTACCCGGTGGCGCCGCGCCAGGTCGGCCGCCACCGCCTCGCGCAGGGCCGGAATGCCGTTGGCGGGGGTATAGCCGTGGTGTCCGTCGCGCAGCGCCTTCACCCCGGCCTCGACGATATGCTCAGGCGTGCGGAAATCCGGCTGGCCGATGCCGAGATTGACGATGTCGCGGCCCTGCGCGGCCAGCTTCTGGGCGCGGGCGAGGACCTCGAACGCGGACTCGGTGCCGAGGCGGGCCATCGAGGCGGCGGGCATGAGCATGTTGCGATGTCTCTTTCAGTGACGGCGACGAAGGGCGCGCCGGCGGTAGGCGAGCCTCGTGACCCCGCGCCCGCTCCATTTCGCGCAATGGCGGCCTGGTGGTCAACGCCCAACGGCCCGCGCAGCGATTGCGCCCGGCCGACGGCATGCGCGCCGGAGCCTCTCTCGCGACGCCCGTGGATATGCGGGCGGCCGCCCAAGCGAGCCCGGCTAGCGCGGGCGCAGCCCGTCGAGGAAGAGCCGCTTCAGGAACGCCGCGGCGTGGCCGAACCTGTCTTCGTCCTCGCTGCCCAGCACCGCGCGGACCTGCGCGTCGAAATCGGCGTAGTGCTGGGTCGTGGCCCAGATGGCGAAGATCAGGTGGCGCGGGTCGTGGGGGGCGAGCTTGCCGGCCTCGATCCACCCGCGGATCACCGCGGCCTCGGCGTCCACCAGCGTCTTGAGCGGTCCGGACAGAACGTCGCCCAGCACCGGCGCGCCGTGCAGGATCTCGCGGGCGAACAGGCGGGACTCGCGCGGGTAGTCGCGCGCCATCTCGATCTTGCGGTCGATGTAGTCGGCGATCTCCCCGGCCGGGTCCCCCTCGGGATCGAGCGCCCGCAAGGGCTGAAGCCAGCTCTCCAGCTGGCGGTCGAGCAGCGCCCGGTAGATCTCCTCCTTGCTCGGGAAATAGTAGAGCAGGTTCGGCTTCGACATGCCCGCCTGCTCGGCAATGCGGTCTATCGTTGCCCCCGAAAAGCCCTCGGAGGAGAACACGTCCAGGGCGGCGGCGAGGATCCTCTCGCTGTTTTCCGCCTGAATGCGGGTGCGGCGCACGGTCTGCTCGGCCCGCGCCGGGCGGCCCATCGCGCCCGACCTGGCGTCGTCGTCGGACAATCCGCCCCTCCCGCCAATTTGGCGCTTGACCCACTCTCCGGCCTTGGTAGCTTCGATTTTACCAAGCGGTCAAGCTGACGATACGAGGGAGGACACCATGGCGGCCCAGAGCATGGGAGCCCCCGGGGGCAATCTCACCATCGACGGCGCGCGGCTCTGGGACAGCATCATGGAGATGGCCAGGATCGGCCCGGGCGTGGCGGGCGGCAACAACCGCCAGACGCTGACGGACGCCGACGGCGAAGGGCGCCGGCTATTCCAGCGCTGGTGCCAGGCCGAGGGCCTGAGCATAGGCATCGACCAGATGGGCACCATGTTCGCCCGGCGCGAGGGGACCGAGCCGGACCTGCCGCCGGTCTATGTCGGCTCGCATCTCGACACCCAGCCGACGGGCGGCAAGTACGACGGCGTGCTGGGGGTGCTGGGGGGCCTCGAGATCATCCGCACGCTGAACGCGCGCGAGATCAAGACCAGGCATCCCATCGTGGTGGTGAACTGGACCAACGAGGAAGGCACGCGCTTCGCCCCGGCCATGCTGGCCTCGGGCGTGTTCGCCGGCGTGCTCGACCAGGACTGGGCCTACGACCGCACCGACGCGCAGGGCAAGCGCTTCGGCGACGAGCTCGAGCGCATCGGCTTCAAGGGCGACGAGAAGGTGGGCGGCCGGCCGATGAAGGCCTTCTTCGAGCTGCATATCGAGCAGGGCCCGATCCTCGAGGCCGAGGGCATCGACATCGGCGTCGTCACCCACGGCCAGGGCCTGCGCTGGATCCAGTGCACGGTGACCGGCAAGGAGAGCCACACCGGCTCGACGCCGATGAAGATGCGCAAGAACGCCGGGCGCGGGCTCGCCCAGATCACCGAGCTGGTGCACGAGATCGCCATGAAGCACCAGCCCAACGCGGTCGGCGCGATCGGGCATATCGACATCTACCCCAACAGCCGCAACATCATCCCGGGCCGGGCGGTGTTCACGGTCGACTTCCGCAGCCACGTCCTCGAGACGCTCGAGGCGATGGTCGCCGAGCTGGCCGAGCGCGCGCCGAAGCTGTGCGAGGCGCTCGAAGTCGGCTTCGACAGCGAGATCGTCGGCCAGTTCGATCCGCCGGCCTTCGACCAGGGCTGCGTCGACGCGGTGCGCCGGGCGGCCGAGCGGCTGGGCTATTCCCACATGGACATCGTCTCGGGCGCAGGCCACGACGCCTGCTGGATCAACCGCGTGGCGCCGACCTCGATGGTCATGTGCCCCTGCGTCGACGGGCTGAGCCACAACGAGGCCGAGGAGATCTCTCCCGAATGGGCCGAGAAGGGCACCAACGTGCTGTTCCACGCGGTGGTGAAGACGGCGGGGATCGTGGAGTGAGAGGCGGGGCGCAACGCCTCCGGGGAGGCCCCGGATCAAGTCCGGGGCCCGCGGCTTGCGTTTGGTCTTCGTTAACCTTGGGCGCCTCTACGCTTGAGGCACGATATTCGCCACGGGTCCCGGGCTCGACCCGGGACCTCCTCCGTCGCTTTCCATGCGTCCCGGGCTTGACCCGGGACCTCCCTCCTCCTTCTCCACGGGTCCCGGGCTCGACCCGGGACCTCCCTTCTCCGGAGCGCCATGCCCTGTTTCACCTACATTCTCGCCTCGCGCTCGCACAACGCGCTCTATGTGGGATCGGCCCGCGACCACCGGCGGCGCGTCGCGCAGCATCGGGCAGGCGCCGTGGAGGCCCACACCGCCAAGTACCGCATCCACAAGCTCGTCTGGTTCGAGACCCACGACACGCTGGAGGCCGCGCTGATCCGCGAGCGACGGATCAAGCGCTGGCGGCGGAAGTGGAAGGAGGAGCTGATCGCCTCGGTGAACCCGGGATGGCGCGATCTGGCGGTCGAGATTCCGTATTGAAGGCGTCAAGGAGGTCCCGGGGCAAGCCCGGGACCCGAGGCAGCCGTTTCGCCGACTGGGGAGGCTAGACCATGACCAAAGTCATCAAGGGCGGCACCGTCGTCACCGCCGACCGGACCTACGAGGCCGACATCCTGATCGAGGGCGAGAAGATCGCCGAGATCGGGAAGAACCTCAAGGGCGACGAGACCATCGACGCCTCCGAGGCCTATGTCATCCCCGGCGGCATCGACCCGCACACGCATCTGGAGATGCCCTTCATGGGCACCACCGCCGCAGAGACCTTCGAATCCGGCACCTTCGCGGCGGCCGCGGGCGGCACCACCATGCTGGTCGACTTCGTGCTGCCCGGCGCCGACGGCTCGCTCATCAACGCGGTCAAGGACTGGGACCGCAAGTCCAAGGACCAGATCTGCACCGACATCTCCTACCACATGGCGATCACCGGCTGGTCCGAGCAGATCTTCGACGAGATGGAACAGGTGGTGAAGCGCGGCATCAACACCTTCAAGCATTTCATGGCCTACAAGGGCGCGCTGATGGTCGACGACGACGAGATGTTCGCCTCGTTCCAGCGCTGCGCCGCGCTGGGCGCCATGCCGCTGGTCCATGCCGAGAACGGCGACGTGGTGGCGGCGCTGCAGGAGAAGTACATGGCCGAGGGCATCACCGGGCCCGAGGGCCATGCCTACTCGCGCCCGCCCGAGGTCGAGGGCGAGGCGGCCAACCGGGCGATCATGATCGCCGACGCCGCCGGCGTGCCGCTCTACGTCGTGCACGTCTCCTGCGAGCAGGCGCACGAGGCGATCCGGCGCGCGCGCCAGAAGGGTATGCGGGTCTATGGCGAGCCGCTGATCCAGCACCTCACGCTCGACGAGAGCGAGTATTTCGACAAGGACTGGGACTATGCCGCGCGCCGGGTAATGTCGCCTCCCTTCCGCAACAAGAGCCACCAGGACAGCCTGTGGGCCGGGCTGGCGGCGGGCTCGCTGCAGGTGGTGGCGACCGACCATGCCGCTTTCAGTACCGAGCAGAAGCGCATGGGATTGAAGGGTTTTCCGTCGATCCCGAACGGCACTGGCGGGCTCGAGGACCGGCTCGCGGTGCTGTGGACCAGGGGGGTCGAGACGGGGCGCCTGACCCCGAATGAATTCGTCGCCGTAACATCCTCGAATATCGCGAAAATCCTGAACGTCTACCCGCAGAAGGGCGCGATCGTCGAGGGCGCCGACGCCGATGTCTGCGTCTGGGACCCGAAGATGAGCAAGACCATCACGGCGGCGAGTCAGAAGTCGATCATCGACTACAACGTGTTCGAGGGCATCGAGGTCGCCGCCCAGGCGCGCTACACCCTGTCGCGGGGCGACGTGATCTGGGCCCACGGGCAGAACTCGCAGCCACGGCCCGGCCGCGGGCGCTTCGTGCCGCGCCGGCCGTTCCCCGCAGTCAACCGGGCGCTGTCGCGCTGGAAGGAGCTGAGCGCGCCGCGCAGGGTCGAGCGCGACCCGACCAACATCCCCTCGGGCGTCTGAGCGGCGCGCGGATGGAGGGGGACGTGGTCGAGGCGGCTCCGCGCACCGACGTCGCCGCCGGCGAGGCGGCCTCGGTGATCGCGGCGCGCGGGCTCAATCTGATCTTCGAGACGGCGGACGCGCCGGTCCACGCGCTGCGCGACATCGACCTCGACATCCGCCGGGGCGAGTTCGTCTCCTTCATCGGCCCCTCGGGCTGCGGCAAGACCACGCTTCTGCGCGTCATCGCCGATCTCGAGCAGCCGAGCTCGGGCAGCATCAGCGTGAACGGCGTGAGCCCGGAGGAGGCCCGGCTTAGCCGGGCCTACGGCTACGTGTTTCAGGCCGCGGCGCTCTATCCCTGGCGCTCGATCATCCGCAACGTGCAGCTGCCGCTCGAGGTCATGGGCTTCTCCCGCGCCGAGCGCGAGGCGCGGGCGCGGCGCACGCTCGAGCTGGTTGGGCTGACCGGGTTCGAGCGCAAGTTCCCATGGCAGCTCTCGGGCGGCATGCAGCAGCGCGCCTCGATCGCCCGCGCGCTGGCCTTCGACGCCGACCTGCTGTTGATGGACGAGCCCTTCGGCGCGCTCGACGAGATCGTGCGCGACCACCTCAACGAGCAGCTGCGCGTGCTGTGGAAGAAGACCGCCAAGACGGTCTGCTTCGTCACCCATTCGATCCCCGAGGCGGTCTACCTCTCGACCCGGATCGTGGTGATGAGCCCGCGCCCGGGCCGCGTCACCGACATCATCGAGTCCCCCCTGCCCGACGAGCGGCCGCTGGACATCCGCGAGACGCCCCGGTTCCTCGAGGTCGCGGCGCGGGTGCGCGAGGGCCTGAGGGCGGGGCACAGCTATGACGACTGAGCCGTGAGCGGGCGCGTTCTTCCCGTCGCCACGGTGGTGCTCGCCATCCTGGCGCTGTGGTACGTCTTCGCCATCGTCCTCAACGCGCCGTGGGAGCGCGACCGGGCCGCGCGGTCCGGGGCGGAGGTCGGATTTGCCCGGCTGCTCGCCAGCACCATGACGCAACGGCGGCCCGTGCTCCCCGCCCCGCACCAGGTGGCGGTCGAGATCTGGAAGACCACCGTCGACAAGAAGATCACCTCGAAGCGCAGCCTGGTGTTCCATGCCTGGGTGACGCTCTCGGCCACGCTGCTGGGCTTTGCCATCGGCACCGCGCTCGGCATCGTGCTGGCGGTCGGCATCGTGCACAGCCGGGCCATGGAGATGAGCGTGATGCCCTGGGTGGTCGCCTCGCAGACCATCCCGATTCTGGCCATCGCACCGATGATCATCGTGGTGCTGAATGCCATCGGGCTCAGCGGGCTGCTGCCCAAGGCGTTGATCTCGGCGTACCTGAGCTTCTTCCCCGTGGTGGTCGGCATGGTGAAGGGGTTCACCTCGCCCGACGCGCTTCAACTCGACCTGATGCGCACCTGGAGCGCCGGCCGCTGGCAGACCTTCTGGAAGCTGCGCTGGCCGGCCTCGGTGCCGTATCTCTTCACCTCGATGAAGATCGGGGTGGCTATCAGCCTGGTCGGCGCCATCGTCGGCGAGCTGCCCACCGGCGCCGTGGCCGGGCTGGGGGCGCGGCTCTTGGCGGGCAGCTATTACGGGCAGACCATCCAGATCTGGTCGGCGCTGATCACCGCGGCCTTCCTCGCCGCGGCGCTGGTGGGGCTGGTGGGGCTGGGCAACCGCATCGTGCTCAGGCGCATGGGGATGGCGCGATGAACTGGGTCCTGATCCTGGGCGCGGTCGCCTTCTGGCTGGCGGCCTGGGCCCTGAATGTCTGGCTGGCCGGCTTGACCCCGCGCTCGGTCGCGGCGCGGCGCGGCGTCCGGCTGGCGGTGGCCGCCATCTTCGGTGTAACGCTGCTGGTGCTGTGGGAGGGGATCGTGCGCGGGGCGCACGTATCGCCCGTGCTGCTCCCGGCCCCCTCGATGATCTGGACCCGGCTGCTCTCGTCCACCGGCGTCCTGTGGGCCGACTTCCGGCAGACCTTCCTCAAGGCGGTCCTGATCGGCTATGCGCTGGGCTGCGGCGTGGCTTTCCTGGTGGCGGTGGCGATCGACCGCTCCCCCTTCCTGCAGCGCGGGCTCCTGCCTGTGGGCAACCTGGTCTCGGCGCTGCCCATCGTGGGCATCGCGCCGATCATGGTGATGTGGTTCGGCTTCGACTGGCCGTCCAAGGCCGCGGTCGTCATCGTGATGTGCTTCTTCCCGATGCTGGTGAACACCGTGCAGGGGCTGCAGACGGCGGACCGGGCCGAGCGCGACCTGATGCATACCTACGCGGCCAGCTACTGGCAGACGCTGACGAAGCTGCGCCTGCCGGCGGCGGCGCCCTTCATCTTCAACGCGCTCAAGATCTGCTCGACGCTGGCGCTGATCGGTGCCATCGTCGCCGAGTTCTTCGGCACGCCGATCGTCGGAATGGGTTTCAGGATCTCGACCGAGGTCGGGCGCATGAACATCGACATGGTCTGGGCGGAAATCGCGGTGGCGGCGCTGGCCGGCTCGGCCTTCTACGGCACTGTGGTGCTGGTGGAGCGCGCGGTCACCTTCTGGCACCCCTCGGTCCGGGGCACGGGCCACTGAACAATCATCAAAATCAAGGAGGTTCACGATGAGGACAGTTTTCGCGGCGGCCGCGGCCGCCGTCATGCTGTTCGGCCCGGGCGGCGCCCATGCCGCCGACAAGGTCACCCTGCAGCTCAAATGGGTCACCCAGGCGCAGTTCGCCGGCTACTACGTGGCCAAGGACAAGGGCTTCTATGCCGACGAGGGGCTGGACGTCACAATCAAGCCCGGCGGGCCCGACATCGCGCCGGCCCAGGTGCTGGCGGGCGGCGGCGCCGACGTGATCATCGACTGGATGCCCTCGGCGCTCGCCACGCGCGAGAAGGGCCTGCCGGTGGTCAACATCGCCCAGCCCTTCAAGAAGTCGGGCATGGAGCTGACCTGCCGCAAGGAGACCGGGATCAAGACGCCGCAGGACCTGCGCGGCCGCACCATCGGCGTGTGGTTCTTCGGCAACGAATACCCGTTCCTCGCCTGGATGAGCCAGCTCGGCATTCCCACCGACGGCTCGGCCAAGGGCGTCAAGGTGCTCAAGCAGGGCTTCAACGTCGACCCGCTGCTGCAAAAGCAGGCCGACTGCATCTCGACCATGACCTACAACGAGTACTGGCAGGTGATCGACGCTGGCATCCCGCCCAAGGACCTCGTCGTCTTCAAGTACGAGGACCAGGGGGTGGCGACGCTCGAGGACGGCATCTACGTGCTCCAGGACAAGCTCAAGGACCCGGCCTTCGTCAGCAAGATGGTGCGCTTCGTGCGCGCCAGCATGAAGGGCTGGCACTGGGCCGGCAAGCATCCCGACCAGGCCGCCGAGATCGTGCTCGACAACGACGCCACCGGTGCCCAGACCGAGAAGCACCAGAAGCGGATGATGCGCGAGATCAACAAGCTGGTAGACGGATCGACCGGCGAGCTCGACCCGGCCGACTACGAGCGCACGGTCGACATCCTGCTCAAGGGCGGCTCGGACCCGGTGATCACCAAGCGCCCGCAGGGCGCCTGGACGCACATGATCACCGACAAGGCGCTCTGACCGGGGGCCCCGCGGGCGCGCCGCCGGCGCCGATGGGCCAGCATGCACACCGGCCCCGCATGGGCATTGCGGGGCCGCGCTTGCGCTCAGGCGCGTCGCCTGTGGCGCGGCGGGCGCGCCGGCCTCACTTCATCAGCACATAGCTGCCCGGTGCGTCGGGCAGCCGCGCGGCATCGACGCCGGGCCCGCCCATCGGGGGCGGGCTCACCGCCTCACCCGAGCGCGCCGCCAGCCAGTCGACCCATTCGGGCCACCAGGAGCCATCGCGCTCCTCCGCCCGCTCGGTCCATTCCTCCGGCGGCAGATAGGCATCGTCGGCCCGGCTCGCGTGGATGCGGTAGTGCCGGCCCGCATGACCCGGCTCGGACACCACGCCGGCATTGTGCCCGCCGCTCGTCAGCACGAAGGTCACCTCGGTGTCGGTGAGCAGATGCACCTTGTAGACCGAGCGCCAGGGCGCGACATGGTCCGTCTCGGTGCCCACCGCGAAGATCGGGGCGCGGATGTCGGTCAGCGCCACCGGCCTGCCCTCGACCTCGTACTTGCCCGACGACAGCCGGTTCTCGAGATAGAGCCTGCGCAGGTACTCGGAGTGCATCCGGTACGGCATGCGCGTCGTGTCGGCATTCCACGCCATCAGGTCGAACATGCCGGCGCGCTCGCCCATCAGGTACTCGCGCACCATGCGCGACCAGATCAGGTCGTTCGAGCGCAGCAGCTGGAAGGTGCCCGACATCTGCTTGGCGTCGAGGAAGCCCTGCTCCCACATCAGGTCCTCGAGGAACGAGACCTCGCTCTCGCTGATGAAGATCATCAGCTCGCCGGCCTCGGTGAAGTCGCTCTCGGAGGCGAAATAGGTCACGCTGGCCAGCCGCTCGTCGCCGTCGCGCGCCATCGCCGCGGCGGCGATCGAAAGCAGCGTGCCGCCCAGGCAGTAGCCCGCGGCGTGGATCCGGTCCTGGCCCGTGATGCGCTGCACCTCGTCCAGCGCCGCCATCGGGCCGAGACGACGATAGTCGTCCATGCCGAGGTCGCGGTCCTCGGGCCCCGGGTTCTTCCACGAGATCATGAACACCGTGTAGCCCTGCCCGGTCAGGTAGCGGACCATGGAGTTCTCGGGGCTGAGATCGAGGATGTAGTATTTCATGATCCAGGCGGGCGTGATCAGGATCGGCTCCGGGCGCACCTTGTCGGTCGCCGGGGCATACTGGATCAGCTCGATCAGGCGGTTGCGGTAGACCACCTTGCCCGGGGCGGTGGCGACGGCCTCGCCCACCTTGAAATTCTCGGCGCCCGGGGACGGCGTGCCGGCAAGCATGCGCTCCCAGTCCTCGATCAGGTTTTGCGCGCCGCGCACCAGGTTCTGACCCGCCTCCTCGCGGGTCTTCGCCAGGACCTCGGGATTGGTCAGCGGGAAGTTCGACGGCGAGACGACATCGAGGATCTGCCGGGCGGCGAATTCCAGCGCACGCTCGTGCGCCTTCGTCACGCCGCGCACGCCCGTGGTGGCGTTGTGCCACCACTGCTGGGTCAGCAGGAAGCTCTGGTAGATCATGTTGAAAGGTGGCTGCTGCCAGGCCTCGTCACGGAAGCGGCGGTCCTGGGCCAGCGGCTCGATGCAGGGATCGGCGGCGCCGCCGCCGGCGACGCAGGACGCGGCATGCTGCGCCAGCCGCAGGTTCTTGCGCCACGCCTTCTCCCAAAGCCGCATCTGCTTGCCCGGAGAGACGGCGAGATGCATCGCCCAATCCGCCCAGGTGGCGCCAAGGCCCGCCGGCGTCAGACCGCCGGTGCCCCGCGCGATCATCGCCCGGGTGGCGTGGTCGAGCACATTGGCCATCGCGGTGGCCGAGTGGGAATCGCGGCTTTCGCCCGGCTGCGGCACGGGCGGCAGGGACCGCCCCTGCCGCGGCGCGCTATCGGGCACCGGCACGAGGTGCGGCCGGGCTTTTGGCCCCCGCTCGGGCTTCCTCTTCGCTTGCGCCATGGGCCGCTCCTTCCTCCTGTGCCGGCGCGAGTATGCCGGTTCGTCCTCGCCGCGCATTGATGCAGCGCAACATCTGCAGCCGGGCAACGCCGCGGCCACCGCTCCGCCCTCTAGATAGTCGTCCGACCCGGGGACGTGCAGGGCCGCGACATTTTGGCCGGCGGCCACCCCGCCGGACCCAGCGCCAGCCGCGGGCCGGGGCGCACCGGGCCGGACTGGCCGGGAACCGGCTGGCGATTACGTTGAGCCATGACCCGACCGGACCCGAACCCAACCAGACGTGACCGCGCATGCCCGAACTGCCCGATGTCGAGACATGGAAGCGCTACGTCGACGCCACCTCGCTGCACCGGAAGATCGCCTCGGTCGAGCTCGACGCGCCCCGCATGCTCAGGGGCGTCACCGCCGGGGCGCTGCGCACAGCGCTTCAGGGCAGCGCCTTCTCCCGGACCAGCCGGCACGGCAAGTTTCTCTTCGTCGAGGTTTCGGGACGCAACTGGCTCGTGCTGCATTTCGGCATGACGGGGCATCTGCGTTATCATAAGCAGGAGGGCGGTGAGCAGGACGGGGATGGCCCCGGCGAGGCCCGGCTTCGGGTCCGCTTCGCCGGCGGCTATCGGCTCGACGGCCTGTGGCCCCGCAGGCTGGGCCGGATCGGGCTGGCGAAAAGCCCCGCGGTCTTCGTGCGGCAGGAGGGCCTCGGCATCGACGCCCTCGATCCCGCGCTCGACGTGGGCGCCTTCAGCCCGATGCTGTCGGACAGGCGCGGCGCGCTGAAATCGGCCCTCATGGACCAGCGCTTCATCGCCGGCATCGGCAATGTCTACAGCGACGAGATGCTGTTCCAGGCGCGCCTGCATCCTCGGCTGGCGGCCCGGGGACTCGACGCGGACCAGTCGCGCGAGCTGCACCGCGCGCTGCGCCATGTCCTCAACCTTGCCATCGAGCGCCAGGCACAACCTGACCGCCTGCCGCGATCCTGGCTGCTTCGCCACCGGGCCGAAGGAGATCGCTGCCCCCGCTGCGGCGCCGCGGTGACGCAAGTCAGGATCGCGGGCCGCACGGCCTGTCTCTGCCCCTCATGCCAAAAGCCATGACAGGCCGACCATCGCCCGGCGCGCGGCCGCTCGGACCGGGGCTCAGACACGCACGGCCATGCCGTCCCGGCCCGGGTCGGCGCCGCCGTCCCAGCCGGCGGCGGTGCGCCTCAGCGCGTGCACCCCGGCAAAGCCGTAGGAGAGCGCCGAGCGGCGGACCCGATACCCCATCTCGCCCAGCCCCCGCTCGGTGCGGCGCAGGATGCGATTGGTCACGTCGATGGTATCCGAGGTGGTGCAGAAGCGCGGCGCCGCCACGGCCTCGAACGCGCTCATGCCGAAGTCGACGGCATTCAGGATTCCCTGCAGCACGCCCATGGTGATGTAGGTGCCGCCGGGCGCGCCGATGACGAACCAGGGCGCGTCGCCGTCGAACAGGATGGTCGGGCACATGGCGGTGAAGCGCGCCTTGCACGGTGCCACCGACCCGGTGCGCCCCGGGCGCGGATCGAACACGCCCATGCAGCCGTTGTACATGAAGCCCAGCCCCTCGGTGACCACGCCCGAGGGCATGCCGATGGAATGCGTCAGCGAGACCGCGTTGCCCGCGGCGTCCACCACGCAGACATGGGTGGTGTCCTTCGACTCGTCGCCGCCGCTGTTCAAACGGGGCACGTGGGTCTTCTCGCCCGAGCGGATGCGCTCGGCCATGCGGGCAGCGTAGTCCTTCGAGGTCAGCTCGGCCACGGGCACGTCGACGAAGCGCGGGTCGCCGACCCTGGTGTCCTTGTCCACCGTGGCGATCTTCATCGCCTCGGAGACGACTGCCACATACTCTGCCGAGTTGTGCCCCATGGCGGCGAGGTCGAAGTTCTCCAGGATATTCAGCATCTCGAGCACCATGATGCCGCCGCCCGGCGGATTGTTGGTGGCGACCCGGTGGCCGCGATAGCTGCCCCACAGCGGCTCGGCGTCCACCGGCGCGACGCCGGCCAGGTCGGCGGCCGAGAGCAGGCCGCCGTTGCGCGCCATGTCGTCGGCGATCTCGCGCGCGATCGACCCGGTATAGAAGTCGTCCACGCCCTCCTCGGCGATACGGCGCAGCGTATGCGCCATGTCGGGGTTGACCACCCGCTCGCCGACCTTGAGCGGCGTGCCGTCCGCATGGGTGTAGATCTTCGCCGTGGCGGGGAAGCGCGTGACGTACTCGATATGCGGCACGCGGCCCGCCGCAGGCGCCTCGTTCCAGAAGCCGCTGACATGCGGGCGCACCGCGTATCCCTCCTCGGCATAGGCTATGGCCGGCTGGATCAGGTGAGACAGGCTGCGCGTGCCGTGCCGCGCAAGGGCCGTGTCGAGCGCGCGAATGGTCATCGGCGTCATGATCGACTGGTAGCCGATCTCGTTGACCGCGCCCTCGAGCAGGAAGCCGAAGCCGTCCTCGGCCTCGCCGACGACGATGTCGGCCCACATGTCGGGCGTCGCGGCCACAGGCGCGCGGCCGTGGAAGTCGATGAAGCAGTGCCCCCCCTGCCCCGGCATCCAGATGTGCATGGTGCCGAAACCCGCCAGCCCGCACATGAACGGGTCCACCGCGGTCTGCACCAGGGCGCATGCGACCGCGGCGTCCACCGCGTTGCCGCCCTCGCGCAGGACGTCCGCGCCCGCCTCGACCGCCTCGGGCTGGGGGGCCGTGATGATTCCGCCGCTCATGGGTGTTTCTCCAGCTTGGCCAGGTCGGGCACGGGGCGCGCGGTCTCCGGGTCGAGGCCAAGCACCGCCTCGAGCGCACGCGCGATCGCCAGCACCTTCAGGTCCGCGCCCTTGGCGCCCAGCACCTGGATGCCGAAGGGCAGGCCCAGGCCATCGACGCCGCAGGGGATCACCGCGGAGATGCCGAAGGCCATGGTCGGCACATAGGAGATCGCCAGCCAGCGCATATAGGTGGGCATCGCCTCGCCGTTGATTTCCTCGAGGAACAGTTGCGCGTGCGGGAAGGGCGAGACGGACGCCGCGGGGCAGATCAGCGCGTCGTACTCCTCGAAGAAGGCGAGGTAGCGCCGGTAGAGCCGGGTCTGCTCGACCTGCGCCCAGGCAACATCGGCCAGCGTGTATTTCAGCCCGCGCTCGACATTGTCGATGACGTTGCGATCCAGCAGGTCCCGGTGCTGCTTGACCCGCTCGCCATGCGCGGCGACGAAGGAGACGCCGCGAAACACCTCGAAGACCTCGTGGATCGGGCCGAACTCCGGCGCGACGTCCTCGGCGGCACCGAAGACCGGCGCGAACCGCGCCACGCGTTCGCGAAACAGCCCCGCGAGGCCCGCGTCGATGGGCACGCAGCCCAGATCGGGGCTGAGAGCGACGCGCAGGGAGCCAAGGTCCGCCTCGCCGGGCGGCGCGGCGACCCCGGTCACGCCCGCATGCGAGAAGGGGTCGCGCCGGTCGTGCTCGGCCTGCACCGAGAGCAGCAGGTGGGCGTCCTCGACAGTGCGCGCCATGGGGCCCTTGACGCTCCAGGCGCTGAGCACGGCGGCGTTCGCGGTCATCGGCACCGTGCCCAGCGAGGGGCGGAAGCCGACCACGCCGCAAAACGAGGCCGGTGTGCGCAGCGAGCCGCCGTAATCCGAGCCCGTGGCCAGCGGCGCCATGCCGGTGGCCAGCGCCACCGCCGCCCCGCCCGAGGAACCTCCGCAGGTGCGCACCGGGTCGAACGGGTTGCCGGTGGCGCCGAACACGCGGTTGCGGGTGTTCGCGCCGGCGCCGAACTCGGGCAGGTTGGTCTTGGCGAAGGGGATGCCGCCGGCCGCGCGGATGCGCGCCACATTGGGGTCGTCCTCGTCCGGCACGTCGTCCTTGTGCAGGAGCGAGCCGTAGGTGGTGCGCATCCCCTTGGTCGCCTGGCTGTCCTTGATCGCAACAGGCAGGCCGTGCAGGGGCCCGAGCCGCTCGCCGGCGGCAACGGCGCGCTCGGCGGCGCGGGCGGCGGCCAGCGCGGCCTCCTCATCGAGCGTGACGATCGCGTTGAGCGCCGGGTTCACGCGCTCGATGCGGGCGAGGCAGCTTTGCATCAGCTCCACCGGCGACAGCGCCTTGCGGCCGATCAGGCGGCGGGCCTGGGTGGCCGTCAGCTCGCAGGGCTCGCTCATGGGTGCGGCACCTCCCTGTCGCCGAGGTCCCAGTAGATCCCGGCCATGAGGCCAAGCGCCTCGCGGCACATGGGCAAGAGCAGGTGCTCGTCGGGCGCGTGCTGCGAGCAGCCGCGATAGGAGTGCTGGATCCAGATCGCCGGGATGCCCAGGATATCGGTGAACACCTCGTTGCAGATCGAGCCGCCCATCTGCGGCAGCACCGCCGGCGACTTGCCCGAGGCGCGGGCCAGCGCCTCGCGGGTCCACAGCGCCCAGGGGGCATCCATCTCGGTGCGGCTGGCCGAGAAGCCGCCGGCGTTCTCGGGCGGGGGCGGGTTGACCTCGACGCGGGTGATGCCGTGCGCCTCGAGATGGCGCCGCAGCGCCGGCAGGGCGTCGTCCACGTCCGTGCTGGCGATATAGCGCAGCTGGCAGTCCGCCTTGGCCCAGGGGGCGATGGCGTTCACCGGGCCCGCCGGGTTGCCCGAGAGCATGGCCAGGACGGCAAACGAGTTCCAGCCGAACACGTTCTCGGCCGGCGTCAGGCCGGGCTCGCCCCAGTCCGGGTCGGGCTGCGGGCCGCCCTCGTCGCCGCCCAGATCGACGTCGCGCAGCGCCTCGCGCCAAACCGCAGGGAAATCCTTCGGCCGCCATTCCTCCACCTGGATTTTGCCCGTGGGGCCGACGATGCTGGCGATGGCATGGGCCAGGATCGCCGCGGGGTCGGCCAGCGCGCCCCCCCAGTTGCCGGAGTGGTTGCCGCCCTCGCGCAGATGGCACAGCAGCTCGAAGTTCTGCGCCCCGCGCGCGCCCAGCCCGATGGTGGGCCGGTCGGGCCGCACGCGCGGGCCGTCTGAGGCGATGAACACGTCCGCCATGAAAGCGTCGCGGTTTGCGCGCACCACGTCGGCGACGCCGGCCGAGCCGTTCTCCTCGCCGGTCTCGATCATGAACTTGGCGTTGAAGCCCAGGCCGCCGCGCGTCTTCATCACCGCGTCCATCGCCGCCATGTTGATGGTGTGCTGGCCTTTGTTGTCGGCGGTGCCGCGGCCATAGAGCCGGTCGCCCTCGCGCGCCGTCTTCCACGGGCCGGCCCCCCTGGTCCACTGCTCGTCGAGGCCGCGGACCACGTCGCCGTGGCCATAGCCCAGCACGGTGGGCAGCGCGGGGTCCTCGATGCGTGTGGCCAGCAGGATCGGGCCGCAGGTCTCGACCGGGTTGTCGAACACTTGCGTCTCGAACCCCATGGCCTGGAAGGCCGGGGTCATCTCCTGCTCGATATAGCGTCGGCAATGCGGCAGGCCGGCGCCGGTCTGGCTCTCCGACGGGATGGCGACGCGGCGGGCGAGATCGGTCTCGAAGCTCCCGCTGTCGAAATAGTCGGTAGCGCGGGCGAGGGCGTCGTCACGGCTCGGCATCGGCGAGGGCTCCTTCCTTGCTGTATCGATCGTCGTAGAGGTGGCATTCCACGTGGCCGCCGGGGATCGGCGTCACGCGCGGCGCGACCCGGGGGCAGTGCGACATCGCCTCGGGGCAGCGCGGGTGGAAGCTGCAGCCCGAAGGGATCTCGAGCGGGTTCGGATAGGCAGCGCCCAGCTGCGTGTCGGGCACGCCCTGGTCGGGGTCGGGCGTCAGCACCGAGCCGAGCAGCGCCCGGGTGTAGGGATGGCGGGGCTTGTCGAACAGCGTCGGCGTATCGGTCTGCTCGATGATGCGCCCCAGATACATCACCGCCACCCGGGTGGCGATGTGCTCGACCACGGCGAGGTTGTGGCTGATCATCAGGTAGGTCAGGCCCAGCTCGGCGCGCAGGTCCTGCAGAAGGTTCAGGATCTGGCTCTGCACCGAGACGTCCAGCGCCGAGGTGGGCTCGTCGCAGATCACCATCTTCGGCCGGTTGATCAGCGCCCGCGCAATGGCGACCCGCTGGCGCTGCCCGCCCGAGAGCTGGCTCGGGTAGGAGTTGTAGAGCCGCGCCGGCAGGCCGACCAGCGCCATGATCTCCTCGGCGCGGCGGCGCCAGGTGGCACGCTCGGGATCGCCCTGGACCCTGAGCGGCAGGGTGATGATCGAGCCGATGCTCTTGCGCGGATTGAGCGAGGAATAGGGATCCTGGAAGATCGGCTGCACCGTGCGCGCCACCGTGAGGCGGTCGAGCGCGCCGATCGGCTGGCCGTCGAGCAGAATGTCCCCGCGCGAGGGCGCCATCAGCCCCATCAGCATCTTGGCCAGCGTGGTCTTGCCGCAGCCGGACTCGCCCACCAGCGCCATGACCTCGCCGCGCTCGACCGTCAGGTCGACGCCGTTGACCGCGTTGAGCGGGCGCCGCGCGCGCATGAACCCGCCCGAGATCATGAAGATGCGGTGTACGCCGCGCGCCTGGATGATCGGGTCGCTCATTCGGCTGCCTCGCGCTGGCGCGCCATGTTGGCGGCGGTCTCCTGGGGCGACAGCACGCAGCGATAGCGGTGGCCGGGCGCGGTGCCCGCGCGCAGCGACACGTCCCCGGCGCGGCATCGAGGCATCGCATGGGCGCAGCGGTCGGCGAAGTGGCAGCCCTGCATGCGACCGATGAGCGAGGGCACGATGCCCGGGATCGAGCCCAGATGCGCGCCGCGCGCCGTGCGGCCGGGGATCGGAATGCAGGCCAGCAGCCCTTGCGTGTAGGGGTGCGAGGGGGAATCGAAGATCTGCTTGGCGGCGCCCTCCTCGACGATCTGCGCGGCGTACATCACGGCGATGCGGTCGGCCACGCGGCTGACCACGCCGAGGTCGTGGGTGATCAGGATCAGCCCGGTCTGGAACTCGCGCTGCAACTCGGCCAGCAGGTGCAGGATCTGCGCCTGGATGGTGACGTCGAGCGCCGTGGTGGGCTCGTCGGCGATGATCAGGTCGGGCCCGCACATCAGGGACATGGCGATCATCACGCGCTGGCGCAGCCCGCCCGAGAGCTGGTGCGGGTACTGCCTGAGCCGCCCCGAGGCGCCGGTGATGCCGACCCGCTCGAGCAGCCACACCGCGCGCTCGCGCGCCTCCGCCCGGCTCAGCTGGCGGTGACGCAGGATCGCCTCGGTGAGCTGGTCGCCGATGGTGTAGGCGGGGTTGAGCGAGGTCATCGGCTCCTGGAAGATCATGCTCATGCGGTTGCCGCGGATGTCCGACATCTGCCGCTCGCTCAGGACGGTCAGATCGCTCCCTTCGAGCTCGAGCTTCGCCGCCCGGCGCCTCGCCTTCGACGGCAGCAGGTCCATGACGGCCAGCGAGGTCAGCGACTTGCCGCAGCCGGACTCGCCGACGATGGCCAGCGTCTCGCCGCGGTCGACGTGGAACGAGACGTTTTGCACCGGGTGCAGCGTGCCCGCCGGGACGGGGATTTCGACGTCGAGACCCTCGACCTCCAGGATGCGCTCGGTCATGGCGCTCAGCTCCGCCCCTCGGGGGCGGTCACATCGCGGATGCCGTCGCCGACCAGGTTGATGGCCAGCACCAGCATGAACAGCGCCGCGCCGGGCACGATGATCAGCCAGCCCTCGAAGAAGATCAGCCCCTTGGCCTCGGAGATCATCAGGCCCCAGCTCGGCTTGGGCGGCTGCACGCCCATGCCGAGGAAGGAGAGCGCGGCCTCGAGGATGATGGCGTGCGCCATCTCCACGGTCGCCACCACCACCAGGTTGTTGAAGATGTTGGGCATGATCTCGCTGAGCAGGATGCGCGGCGTCGAGCAGCCCAGCGCCCGCGCCGAGGCGACGAAGTCGAGATCGCGCACCTGCATGGTCGCGGCGCGCATGACCACCGCGAAGCGGTCCCAGATCAGGAAGCCCAGCACCCAGATCACCACGGTGAGCGACGAGCCGATCAGGCTGACCACGGCGACGGCGACCAGCACCACCGGCATCGACAGCCGCGTGGTGATGATGAAGTTCGCCACCATGTCCACGCGCCCGCCGAAATAGCCGGCGAGCACGCCGATGGTGGTGCCGATCACGCCCGAGATCAGCATCGCCGTCACCCCGATCAGAAGCGAGATGCGCGCGCCGTAGATCAGCCGCGAGAGATAGTCGCGGCCCAGCGCATCGGTGCCCAGGATGTGGTTCCACGTGGCCTTGGGATCGTTGAACCACACGGGGGGGATCAGCTTGCGCGAGAGCACCTGGTCATAGGGGTCGTGCGGGGCGATCCACGGTGCGAGCAGCGCCATCAGCACGATGACGGCCAGCACCGTGGCGCCGATCATCAGGCCGGCATGGCCGAAGATGCGCCGGCGCAGCATCTGGCCGGGCGTCGGCTCGACCAGGTCGGCTGCCGCGGCCGTCCGCGCCATGTCGGTGACGGCCATCTCAGCCTACCCTTATGCGCGGGTCGAGCCAGGCATTGAGCATGTCGCCCACCAGTGTCAGCGCGATGTAGAAGACCGACAGCACCAGCACGATCGCCTGCATCATCGGCAGGTCGGCGCGCTGGATCGACTCCCAGGCGAGGAAGCCGATGCCGTTGATGGCGAAGATCGTCTCGATGACGATCGAGCCGCCGAGCATGAAGCCGAACTGCACCGCCGAGAGCGAGACCACCGGAATGATCGCGTTCCTCAGCGCGTGCTTGAACAGCACCGTCATCGGCCGCAGCCCCTTGGCGCGGGCGGTGCGGATATAGTCGGCCGAGAGCACCTCGAGCATGCCCGCCCGCGTCAGGCGCATCACCGCCGGCGTGATGTAGTAGCCCAGCGCGATCGCCGGCATGACGAAGTTCGCCCAGTGCGTGCTGCCGGCGATCGGCAGCACGCGCCACTTGACGCCGAGCCACAGCATCAGCGTCAGGCCGAACCAGAAGCTGGGCATCGCCTGCCCCACCACGGCAACGGTCAGCGCCAGCCGGTCGATCATGCTGTTGGGCCGGATCGCCGCCAGCACGCCGAGCGGGATCGACAGCCCCAGCGCGAAGGCCAGCGCGAGGCAGCCCAGCAGCATCGTGGTCGGCAGCCGGTTGAAGATCACCTTGGAGACCGGCTCTCCCAGATAGTGCGACTGGCCGAAATCGCCCTGCAGCGCGCGGAACAGCCAGCTTGCGTACTGCACCGGGATCGGCCGGTCATAGCCATAGGCCACGCGGATGCGCTGGATGTCCTGCTGCGTGGCGCTCTCGCCCGCCAGCGCCACCGCCGGGTCACCCGACAGATAGATCATCGAGAAGGTGATCATCGAGACCGTCAGCGCGACGAGAACGGCGACCGCCAGACGCTTCAGGATATAGGCCAGCATGGCATCCGCCTCCGGCACCGCCCGGCGCGGTGCTGCCTGCCCGGTGGATGCGCCCCGCCGGCATGGCCGGCAGCGCGCACCCCCGCGGTCAGGCCCGCCTCACTTCCAGCTCGCCGCGTAGAAGCGCGGGATCTCGTCCGAGGTGGGCGTGAAGTTCAGGTCCTTCGACCAGGCGTAGTACTTGGCGTAGGTGAACATCGGCAGCCAGTAGAGCTTGGCCGAGATGATGCTCAGCGCCTGCTTGTAGTACTCCTTGCGCTTTTCGGGATCGACCGTGGTGTTGCCCTTCTTGACCAGGGCGATCACCTTGGGGTCATGGGCCGGGTCGTCCGGCGTGCCGGTGAAGAACTGCCCCGTCGATGCCGAGACGTCCGGGATCGAGTTCGAGCCCCAGGTCATGTGGTTGAGCGGGGTCTTGCCCTTGCGCACCAGGTCGCGCAGCGCCCGGTACTGCAGGAAGTGCAGCTTGGCGTCGATGCCGACCTTGGCCAGATCGCCGATCACCGCCTCGGTGTATTCGCGCTGGCGATAGGCATAGATGTCGGTCGAGAACCCGTTCGGATAGCCGGCCTCGGCCAGAAGCTTCTTCGACTTCGCCGGGTCGTAGTCCCAGTGCTTCACGTCCTCGGTGCAGCCGAACTGGTCGGGGTGGCAGGCCGAGTGGATGACCACCGCGGCCGGGCCGACCAGGTTGTCGACGATGGCCTGGCGGTTGATGGCGTGGGCCACAGCCTCGCGCACCCGCAGGTCCATGAAGTGCTTGTCGCCCGAGCTGCCGTCGACATCGAAGGCGATGTAGGAGATGCGCATGGTCTTGGCGTTCTGCACCGTGACGCCGGGCATTCCCTTCAGCCGGTCGGCCTGGTCCTTGGGGATGTCCCAGGCCCAGTCGAGCCCGCCGGTGAGCAGCTCGGCGATCTGGGTGTTCATCTCCTTGATGGTGCGGAAGCGGATCTTGCCGATCGAGGGCTGACCCTTGGCCGTGCCCTTCATGTAGTTGTCGTTCTTCTCCCACAGCACGTATTCGCCGGGCTTCGACCTGACGAACTTGTAGGGCCCGGTGCCGTCGGGCTTCACCGCGCCATAATCCTTCGAGCCGTCGGCCTTGGTGGGCGCGTTGTCGTAGTTGCCCTTGGGCAGGATGAAGACGGCATTGGCGAGATAGGCAAGCGCGGCGGGGAACGGCGCCTTGAGGTGCAGGCGCAC